>NZ_CP027786.1:1511652-1813982 GCF_003795145.1 Tetragenococcus koreensis
CGCCAATCATTGTCGCACGTGCTCGATAATTAAGCCCAAAATAAGAAAAATAACTGGATAAACCATGAGCTACTTGATAAGCAACCGTCGGTAATCCTCGTTTTTGAATAAATAAGCGTAAGTAATGAACCAAGTTGCTTTTATCCTTGCTATATTTGAAACGGATAAAACTAGGAATGATGGTATCATCTAAATTGTCTTGATAAAAAGCCATAAACACACTGGCCGCGTAGGTTCCGCACAAACCGCCTTTAGGTGTAGTCCAATTTTTATAAGGTTTAAATTTATCTGCAGTTAATCCAATCCACTGATTTTTTAACATAATCATCTTCCTTTTCCTATAATTATACAATATTTTTTAATAAAAAGTCAGTTTAGCTAACTTCATTGCTTTTATTGTTTCTTCTTTTGCTAACTTAAGTTCGCTAATTCTATTTGCTGACCTTTCTTTACTGAATTTATAGCCTACGTTTGAGCTATAATTTAGTATTTACGAGGACAATAGACTTGTTTCTCTTTTTTATTTGTATCATAATTGACCACAGGAACGGAGGGAAAAATTTGGCAAACTTAAAAGATGATTTTTATGAAGCAATCAACGGAGATTGGTTGAAAACAGCAGAGATTCCGGCTGATAAGCCCGCAACTGGCGGATTTCAAGATTTAGCCGAAGATATCGAACAACTTTTAATGGATGAGCTCAAAGAAATGAGTTTATCAGAGGATAAAATCCCAGAAGGTAAGTTGAAAGAGGCGGTAGCTTTTTACCGCTTGGCTAATGATTATGACCAAAGAAATACGTTAAAAGCGGCCCCAATTAAAGACTTACTTGACCGTATTCAAAACATTAGTAATTATGACGAACTTAACCAGCAACTGGCTAGTTGGCTTAAAGAAGGACTGCCTTTGCCGTTTGAATTTTTTGTCGATGCAGACATGAAAAATACGCAGGAACATGCATTATACCTTGCACCAGCTTCTTTAATTTTACCGGATAAAACTTATTATGAAGATGGTAATCAACAAGGAGAAAAATTATTGCAAGTCTTTTTTGAAATGGTAGTCAAATTGTTGAAATTGACTGGCTGTAGCCAATCAGAAAGTGAGACTATTGCAGAACAGGCCTTGGCTTTTGATCGCAGCTTAGTTCCTTATGTGCGTAATGCTGAGGAAAATGCGGACTACAGTAAAATCTACAATCCACGTGATCGAAAAACGGTCACTGCTTATTCAGATCAAATGGACTTTGACATTGCTTTTAATGAATTGTTTGACGAACCAGTCGACCAAGTAATCGTCACAGAACCGGATTACTTCGAGCATTTTAATACTTTTATCACCGAAGGACATCTGCCTTTATTGAAAAACTGGATGTATGTATTAACAGTCGTTTCTTATGCTAGATATTTAAGCGAAGATTTTCGCCAAACAGGCAGCCTATATCGTCGTAGCTTATCTGGCATTGATGAACTTCCATCGCCCGAAAAAGCTGCTTTTCATTTGACTTTAGGCCAATTTGATCAAGTGATTGGACTTTACTATGGCAAGAAGTATTTTGGAAAAAAGGCCAAAAACGATGTTGAACATATGGTTCATGCAATGATCCAGGTTTATAAAAATCGCTTAAAACAAAACAACTGGTTGAGTGAAGCAACTAAAGAAAAAGCAATTTTGAAATTAGATAAAATAGGAATTAATGTGGGATATCCCGATAAAATTCCAGCTGTTTATGAAAAGTTGAAAACTAAGGAAGAAGACTCCTTAGTAGCTAATGTTCGCCGCTTTTTGCAGTTGATTCGGCAAGATAACTTCAAGAAATTTAAACAACCAGTAGATCGTAATGAATGGGAAATGGCCGCTTCTACGGTAAATGCCTATTATAATGGTTCGTTAAATATTATTGTTTTCCCAGCTGCCATCTTACAAGCACCGTTTTATAGTCTTAAGCAATCAGCAAGTGCGAACTACGGCGGAATTGGTGCAGTGATTGCCCACGAAATTTCTCATGCCTTTGATAATAATGGTGCAAAATTTGACGAATACGGTAATTTGAATAATTGGTGGACCAAAGAAGACTTAGCTTATTTTGAAGAGCTAGCACAAGGGATGATTGAAGAATTCGATGGCTTAGAAACTACAGGCGGGACTGTTAATGGTAAATTGACTGTTTCAGAAAACATTGCCGACGCCGGTGGGTTAAGCTGTGCTTTAGAAGCGGCAAAAAATGAAGAACAAACCGATTTGACAGCATTTTTTAATAATTGGGCGAAAATTTGGCGCACTAAAGCTAGACTACAATATCAACAACTACTACTTGCAATCGATGTCCACGCGCCAGCAAAATTACGTGCGAATATTCAACTCCAAAATTTGGACGACTTTTTCACGGTTTTTGATATTCATTCTACTGATAAAATGTACCGTAAACCAGAAAATCGCGTGAAGATTTGGTGATTTCCAACGAATAAAACAAAAAACGAAGGCGGCAAAAAAATCTTGCTACCTTCGTTTTTTATCTGCATTTTTAAATAGAGTGAATAAAAGTCATGACCATTTCAGCTGAACGCTGGCCAGCGTGATCAATGAATTCATCGAAACTTTGAGTTGCGGCATGGTCAGCTGTGTCACTCATGGCCCGGATAACAACTGCTGGCACATTGAATTGTTGGGCAGTTTGAGCGATTGCTGCCCCTTCCATTTCACAACAAAGTGCCGCAGGAAAATGATTTAAAATTTCGTTAATTTTTGTTTGATCATCAATAAAAGAGTCGCCAGTAACGATCAGTCCTTTTTTAATCGAAAGGTCTGATTTTTCTGCAGCTGAAGCAATTTGTTCAACCAATTGGCTGTCTGCTTCGTAGTACAAAGGCATTCCACCAGGAAGTTGTCCATATTCATAGCCAAATCCGGTAGCATCTACATCATAGTACGCCAATTTTTCAGCAATCACTACATCTCCTACTGAAAGCCCAGCACCAATGCCTCCAGCCGAACCAGTATTAATTAAAAGATCAACTTTATACTGTTGAATTAAAAGACTCGCGGTTAGCGAAGCCAACACTTTGCCAATTCCTGATTGGACCACGATGACTTCATGACCTGCCATTTCACCAGAGTAAAAAGTAGCTCCAGCTTTCTCCCATTGTTTTATTTCTTTAAATGATTCAGTCAAAACTTTTACTTCTTGCGCCATAGCGCCAATAATTCCTATTTTCATTTGTTTCTCCCTTTTTTCGTTGAAATTATAAAAAGAAAACCATCATTAACACGAGTACTAGCAATAAAAATACGATGACAATCCATTTCATCAAAAAACTATTCATTCGACGAGAACGTTGATTTTGGCTAGAGCGTGTTGCATCGATGGGTTTATTTTTTTTCAATTGTTTCCGATAATAATTATTGATTCGTTTTTCTTCATCGCGATACTCTGTTTCTGCTTGGTCTTGGACTTGTCGTCGCTTTTCTTCGGCTTGACCGCGATGTTTACGCAGATGTGAGCGAGTAACAAGTGGGTCTTTTGCCATATTAAACACTCCCTTGGGCGATCAGTAACTTCCACCAAGTAATCGCATAAATTGTTTTAGCATCACAAATTGTTTGCTCTTTTACTGCTTGCTCAGCTTCATCTAAGGTCAGTTCATAGAGCTCAAGTAGCTCATCTTCATCTTGTGCCTTAGGATGGGCCGCTTTTTCTATATTGTTGGCTAAATAGATATACAACATTTCATCTGAAAAACCTGGAGACAAATACATCGAAGAAAGATAGGTCATTGAATCACATTTATATCCTGTTTCTTCTTCTAATTCTCGTTTTCCAGTAACTTCTGGATGAGAATTTTCACCAGGATCAATTTTTCCAGCAGGAATTTCTAAAATGACCTTTTCCAATGGTTTTCTAAATTGCCGAACAAATACCATTTTATTTTCAGGTGTAAGAGCAATAATTCCCACGCCCCCTGAATGAAAAACCAATTCCCGCTTGGAAGTTTGACCATTAGGCAATTTGACATCGTCTAGTGCCACATCGATAATTTTCCCGTGAAATATCTCTTTTCTATTGATTGTTTTTTCTTCAAAATCTTCAAAATTCAGCACCATTTCACCAAACTTTCTTTTTTATCTTATATAATTTCTTACATTCTAACACAAAAAAAGGTTATGTTTTTCTAAATTTATTGAAATACACCGCAAGTCGGATTCTTTTATTTGTCATATCATGCTAGAATAAAAGAGTAGAGAAAAGACATGGAGCGTTTATATACGAGGATTTTAGGAGGTTCTAACAAAATGAAAAAATCAAAATGGGTATTATGGATTGCTCTCATTTTAGGAGTCAGCTTTTTCATTAACATCTTTGCAGAAAATGGCTTATTTGATTACTTCCCATTGTTGTTTTTTATTGCCGGAGGGCTTTTAATCTATTACGGCCTAAGAGGAAGATCGCAAGGTACTAACAAAAGTGACTTGCCAACATTATCAAAAAAACGTGAACAAAGCTATGTTAACGCTGGTATGTCAGATAGCGAAATTGATATGTTTCGCCAAACGATGAACCAAGCAAAAAAACAAATTGAACATTTACAAGCAACAATTAATAAGAGCGGAAAACTAAGAGCCATTGATTTACGTCATGACACGATTAAGGCTTCTAAAGCTTTGTTTAAAGAAATTGTTGATTCGCCTAAACGTATGCCTGAAGCCAATCACTTTTTATATACTCATTTACCAAATTTGGTTGATTTAACCGATAAATTCATTGACATTAATGAACATCAAATAAAAAGTCGTGATACCTATGAGAAAATCGAAGAAAGTATTCAAATCATCGATCAAATGGCTGCTTTAATTACCATCGATTATCAAAAATTCGTATCCGATGATTTAGATGACCTAGATGTTGAAATATCCATCGCCAAACAAAGTTTAAAGCAAAACGGAAATTATAAAGAACATGAAGCTAGATAAAAGCCCTGCTTTTGTCTTCTTCTATTTATTAGCCTACTCCAAGGAGGAACAACTATTATGGCCGAGCACTCCAATGAAACAAAATCCGTTGATAAAACTCTGGAAGACTTAATGAGTGATTCGTTTACTCCAGATTTAAATCAATTAACATCAACTCAACAAGAAGAGCTAGCCAATCTACATACGCAAGAGCAAGCCCCTCGGTTAATTGACAAGTTATCTGATGACAGAAAACAACAAGCCAAGCAATTAGCCGACCAAATTGATGCCACAGATCAACAAGCAGTATTAAGTTATGGGACAAAAGCTCAGACAAAACTAAGTGAATTTTCCCAATCCATGCTTAATCAGGTGCAAACTTCAGATATTGGTCCTGTTGGCGATTCCTTAAATGAACTGATGTATCGTCTACAAGAAGCGAACCCTGATGAACTACGCGCAGGTGAAGGAAATATTTTCCAGCGTATGTTTGGCAAAGTCAAACAATCTATTTACGAAATCACTTCTAAATACCAAAAAATTGGCGCCCAAATCGATAAGGTCGCCGTTAAATTGGACAAAGAAAAAGACGGCTTGCTTGAAGATCATTTAATGCTTGAACAGCTCTATCAAAAAAATAAGGACTACTTCGATGCGCTAAATCTTTATATAGCAGCTAGTGAATTAAAAATGGAAGAACTTGAACAAAAAACAATTCCTGAAGCAATGGAAAAAGCACGTCAAACCGGTGAACAAATGGATGTTCAAATTGCTAATGATTATGCGCAGTTTTTAGATCGTTTAGATAAGCGTACGCATGATTTGCGTTTAACTCGAGAAATCACGCTACAACAAGCACCACAGATACGTATGATCCAAAACACCAACCAAGCCTTAGCAGAAAAAATCCAATCTTCGATTAATACAGCTATTCCTTTATGGAAAAACCAAGTAGTCATTGCCCTCACGTTATTACGCCAAAAAGACGCGGTAACCGCCCAACGGCAAGTTTCTGAGACAACCAACGACTTACTAAAGAAAAATGCGGAAATGCTGAAGGTCTCAGCTATTGAAACTGCAAAAGAAAATGAACGCGGTATTGTAGACGTTGATACGTTACAACAGACGCAAAATGATTTGGTTGAAACGATTGAAGAAACGTTACGTATTCAAAAAGAAGGTAAAGAAAACCGTCGTCATGCAGAAGTAGAACTTGGCGAACTGGAAGAAGGATTAAAACAGAAGCTGATCGAATTAACGACTCAAAAAGGCCAATAAAAAAGTTATTTGGCGCAAGGGTTATGATACAAATAAAAATATCCGAACTATATTTGATGAAATTCGCTAAGTCGTGCATTTACGACGAGTCCTGCTTGAGTGCAGAAATAATTTCTCTATAGTTCGGATATTTTATTATAAAAGGGCCCTATATCACAGGTCCTCGTACTTTATATCAGCGCTTTTTTTATTCAAATCGCTGTGCTGGTAGCCATAACCAAAATAAATAAGCAACCCTAAAAGAAGAGCAATAATAAAGACTGTCCAAGTAACTCTATCCAAACGTAGCATTAAAAATACACACGAAAGTACCGAAATAATCGGCAATACTGGGACAAATGGCACTTTAAATTCACCTTTTTTTGGTTCACCCAACATCTTACGCAAACGGATAACACCCAGAGCCATTAAAGCCAGGCAAGCTAAGGCGGTAATATTGGTTAATTCAGCTAAAATATTCAAAGGAAAAGCAGCAGCAAAAAATAAACCAATTGCTCCAGCAACGAATGTCGCATTTTTAGGCGTTCGACGCTTTTCATCAATTTGTTGTAAAAATTTCGGCAACAAGCCATCTTTACTAATCGAATAAATGAGTCTTGCCAAGGAATACAGCATGGAGATAGTGACTGTTAGTAAAGTTAAAATAGTTCCCACAGAAATCACTGAACCGATAAATCCTTGATTGATATAACGCATAGCAAAAGCTACTGGATCAGCGACGCCCAATTGAGTAAAGGGCACAATCCCTGTTAAAACTAAGGTCACAACCACGTATAAAACAGTAGCAATTAAAATGGATCCAATAATTCCTCGAGGGACATCTCTTTGCGGATTTTCGACTTCTTCAGCCGCCATCGAAATAGAGTCAAATCCTAAAAAGGCAAAAAACACTAAAGCAGCTCCGTTAAAAATCCCTTGCATACCATAAGGTGCATAGGGCTGCCAATTAGCTGGTTGGACAAAGAATATGCCAACAGCGACAAACAAAATAATGACCCCAAATTTCACCCAAACCATTGCATTGTTTAACCGCAATGCTTTTTTTGCTTCTTGGGTAACCCATAACGTGACTAGGATCATTACCAATGCAGCAACTAGATCGATATAGGTGCCTCTTTCTGGGTTATAACCAGCAGTTAATGCTTGGGGTAGTTGGATTCCCCAGTTGCTCAAAAATCCTTGAAAATAGCCAGACCAACCTGCAGCAACAGAGGAAACTGCCAGCATATATTCACAAATCAATAACCATCCAGCAATCCAAGCCGTCAATTCACCAAAAACGACATACATATAACTGTAAGGTCCACCTGATACCGGTACTCGTGAAGCAAATTCAGCAAAACAGATCCCGTTTAAAATCACAACTAATGCTGCAATAATAAAGGAAATCATGGAAGCTGGACCCGCATAATCTGCCGAAGCTTGTCCGGTCACAACGAAAATCCCCGTACCAATAATTGCGCCGATTCCTAGCATGATCAAATCTTTTAATTTTAATTCCCGTTTCAATGTATTGACCGAATCTTTTTTTATTGGTCTTTTCCGGAAAACTTCCATTCTTGTCCCTCCATTTTTTCAATTCTTGTTCATTATATAGATTTTTCTTTTCACTTTCAAACTAAGGTGTAGTGGAGTAGATATGAAAATGTAAATTAGTTCTCTATATTTGAAAAATAACGGACTAGTTTTACATATCAATGCTATTTTGGTGAGACATCAAATGATGTAGCTCCAATCTGCAAAAATATTGGGGGTACATTTAACGATATACCTCCAATCCATACGTTATCGGTGGCAACTTTCTCGATGTACCTCCAATCCATACGCTATCGGTGGCAACTTTCTCAATGTGCCTCCAATCTGCAAAATATTGGGGGTACATCAAACAATATACCTCCAATAATTATGGATAATGACGGCATGTATGAGAAAAAACAAATAATTTTCCAGTTAAGATAACCATTTCTGTTCCTATAAAGACTCAATTCAATAAATTCTATACTTGATTTTCTTTTTTAAAAAAAATCTGAGTCATAAGAAATGTCAATTTCCCTTGCTCAGATTTTTTAGTTAACTTGCTATATTTCTAATAGTTATTGGCTTTGGATTAATGGCACTAATTTTTCTTGGTTCACATCCGGATAGTTATTTAAGAATTGCTGCATCTTTTTTAATACAGGTAGGATATGCCCTGCTTCATCATTTTCAACTTGTAAAACTAATAAAGGTTCATGCAAACTCATGCGTAATAAAAACCATCCTTGCCCGTATGGCTGAGATAAGCGAAAACGGATGCCTTCTTCGTTTTCTGGATCAACTTCCCAACCGAAAATATCAATATCGGCAATTTGCTCAATTACTTGTTCACCAAGTGCTCGATAGTCATCGGCTTCTAATTTAAAACGAACTTCTTGTGTTTCAAGCGGCTGTTTTAAATCCGCAATCAATGATTCCAAAGTTTTTCCTTCAGCTTGTAATTCAGGTAGCAGCATTAGAATTTTAGCGATTACATACGCACCATCGTCTAGAAAATAATTTTCTTTGAACGCCGCATGTCCGCTGGTTTCAATTGCTAATTGGCTATCAACGCCTTCTTGGTTTAGATCCTGTGCTTTATTGATAACATTACGGTAACCAGAAATGTAGCGTACTTGTTTGCCGCCTAAAGCTTCAATAAAAACCTTTAAATGATCAGAAGTCGGTGAATTAGTGACAATACTGGTCCCTGAATGTTCATTTAAAGTAATCCGGCTTAATACTGCAATCAAGTTATTTCGATTTAATACATCGCCTGATTTGGTTACTACCGCCGAACGATCGACATCAGTATCAAAAATCACACCTAGATCGGCCTGATTAGCCAAAACTGCTTTTTGAATACTTTGCATAGCTTCTTTATTATCCGGATTAGGAACATGATTGGGAAAATTCCCATCCGGTGCTAAAAATTGTGAACCTGAAGTATCCGCGCCCAAAGGTTGTAATACTTTTTCGGCAAAAAAGCCGCCTGCTCCATTTCCTGCATCAACTACAATTTTAAAGCCATTCAACGGTTTCTCTTGTTTTTTCTTACTAGCTGTGCGGATCTTTTCAACAAGATCGTTGGCATATACGGTGAGTAAATCGGCTTTTGTCACTGTACCCGCACCAAAATGTTCGCTACTTTCGGTGTGAGTCAAAATATAAGCAATGTCTTCTTTTTCTGCCCCACCCTTTTGGCTAAAAACTTTTACGCCGTTGTAATAATAAGGTAAGTGACTAGCCGTTAACATAATGCCTGCATCACATGAAAATTGCGAAAACTGTGTGCTCATAAATAAAGCTGGGGTAGTCGCTAAGCCAAAATCATAGACTTCCACGTCATAAGAAGTGAGTACTTCAATGAGTGCTTCTTGCAGTTTTGGACCACTTAAACGACTGTCTCTGCCCACCCCAATCGTTAATTTATCTTTAATTCCCTTTTCATGCAGCCAATTTACAATGCCCACAGCAATTTCTCTTACCGCAGTAACTGTTAAATTTGCTTGGTCTTCCTGAGTGTCAATCGCAACACCACGAATGTCTGACTCGTTTTGCAGATCTACTAATTTCCCCACAAAAATATCCCCCTCTTAAGTAACTTCTTGTAAGCCTTTTATTTGATATTAAAATCATTATACCAAACTTTATCGTTACTCAACGAGGGGAAATTTTATTTTTTTATTTTTAAACCATAAAATCTGCTAAACAAACCCATAAGTTTAAACTAAGCCTAAATTAATGGTGATATTTAATTTTGTTAAACAGGCCTACAACCAGTGTAGATAAAACAGCCGCAATTAAAATAATTGCCCAAGTACCTAGTTGTAGTGGTGCAGTTCCTAATAGATCATTCATAAATGGCAGATATACAGCTGCTAACTGTAAAGCAACTGATAATACAATTGCGCCAACTAATGCTTTATTTTGGAAGAATGACCGATCAAAGCCAAAGGAATTTGTTTTACGTACATTAAAGATATGCATCAATTGGGCAATCGCCATAAAAGTAAACACAGCTGTCTGTACATATTCGCCTGATTGGTCGCCATTTAGTAATATTCTAAACACGACAAAAGCGGATATTCCGATAATCACACCACTAAAAATAATACGAGTTAAAAAGTGGCGGTTGACTAAACTGTCTTTTTTAGAGCGAGGACCTCTTTCCATGACATTTTCTTCTGCTGGTTCATAAGAAAGAGACATCGCAGGAGCAATATCAATAATCAAATTTAAGAATAAAATGTGTAACGGAGCAATCGGCATGGGTAGTAAAAAGACCACACTGGCAAAAATTGCAATAATTTCAACCATGTTACAAGCGAACAAGAAAGAAACGTATTTTTTGATATTATCAAAAATGATTCTTCCTTCTTCAACCGAATCAACGATTGTGCCAAAACGATCATCCGTTAAAATCATATCCGAAGCTTCTTTGGCTACTTCTGTCCCCCTTACGCCCATCGCAACACCGATATTAGCGTCATTTAAAGCTGGGGCATCATTCACGCCGTCGCCTGTCATCGAAACAACTTCACTTTCTTTTTTTAAGGCAGAGACAATTTGCATCTTGTTTTCGGGTGAAACTCGAGCAAAAACTGCTGTTTCATCAACCACTTGGGCAAAGTCATCATTATCTACTTGTTCATCGATTTCTTTACCAGTCATAATTTTTTCATAATCAGCTAACCCAATGTCCTTAGCGATAATTGAAGCTGTTTTCGGATGGTCACCTGTAATCATTTTAACCTTAATGCCGGCGTTTTGTGCAGTTTCGATTGATTCATAGGCGTCTGGACGCGGTGGATCAATAATACCTACTAAACCTTGAATTTTCAAACCATCTAATGACTCTTTCAATTCTTCTTCAGACAAGCCGCCATCATAACCTTCAACGCTTGCGATTGCGATCACACGTTGTCCTTTTTCAGCAAATCTTTCATTTTGCTGTTGTAAATCATCCTTAGTTTTTTGTGATTGGTCGGCCAAGCCTAAGATTACATCGAATGCACCTTTAATAATCAATTCACGCTGTTCTTCTTTTTCATAGACCACAATCATGTATTTATTTTCAGAAGAAAACGGTACTTCAGCTATTTTTTCAAAACCTTCTTCTTCTAAGTCTTGTCGATCTAACCCAACTTTTTTTCCTAAAGTGACCAATGCGCCGTCTGTCGGGTCACCGACAACTTCATATTGACCATCCTCATTTTGATCCACGTGTGCAGTGTTGCATAAAACACCTGCTTGAATAAATTGCATCAAATCTTTATTATCCGCTGGGTTAATTTCTTTCTCATCTTTTTTGATAGTACCATTTGGATCGTAACCTTCTCCTGTGACCTCATAATGAGTTTCATCACTTAGCACTACTTCAGAAGCCATCATTTGGTTTTCAGTCAACGTCCCCGTCTTATCACTGGCAATGACACTGGTGGCGCCTAGCGTTTCAACTGCTGGCAAAGTTTTTACTAAAGCTTTACGTTCAGCCATTGTCCGCATGCCTTTTGATAACGTAATCGTTTCAACTGCTGGCATCGCTTCTGGTATAGCTGCAACAGCTAAAATGATTGAAATATGAATCATTTCTACAAAAGGCTTATCGGTAATCAATCCTGCAATAAGTACTGCAACTCCCGCAATTAAAGCGGCGAAGATAATTGCCTTACTCAACTTATCCAATTCAATATCTAGTGGTGTTTTATCGTTATTTTCTTCGTCTAACATTCCACTAATTTTACCGACTTCAGTTTCCATACCAGTCTCTGTCACAACAATGTAAGCATAGCCACGCGTCACAGCTGTTCCGGCAAAAACTACGTTTCCCTGGTCTCCTAAGGGCATTTCTTCTTCGTAAATTTCATCTGCATTTTTTTCAACAGCATCTGATTCCCCAGTTAAGGCTGATTCGATACAAGCAAAATTATTGCTGGCAATGATCCGGCCATCTGCTGCAATTGCATCTCCTTCCCTTAATAAGAGTATATCGCCTGGAACGACTTTAGATGCCTCGATGGTTTGCGTTTTTCCATCGCGAATAACTGTAGTAGTGGTATAAATCATACTTTGCAATGACTCAACAGATTTTTGTGCTTTTAATTCAGTAAAAAAACCAGTAAGTACTGCTAGTAGTAAAGCAAGCAAGATTGCAATCGTCTCAGCTAAATCATCCATAAGAAAAGAAATAACTGCAGCTGCTAATAATAAGTACACAATCAAATTATTTATATTATTCCATAATAATTTCCAAGGTGAAGTTTTCTGCCCTTGTTGAATCTCATTGGGTCCGTTCTCGTCTAATCGTTTATCAGCTGTTTGTTGAGCAAGACCTGTTTTTTGATCTGTTTCAAATTGTTTTATTGTTTCATCAACCGGTATTTGGTAATACTCTTTCATCCATTAGCCTCCCTATTATTTTCAAGTGCTTATTTATTTGGACAAAAAACTTCAATTAAATTTAAAATCGCTGTTTTTTGTTGTGTGTCCATATTTGCGAATTTATGAAGTAGCTCGACATCTAAAGGTGCTTCATCTTCTTGAAAAAATTCACTTAATGAAATGTCTAATCCATTACATAGGTATTCTAACGTTGCAATTGAAGCACTCGTTGTGTGATGTTCTAGTGCTGAGATAAAAGCAGCAGACACTCCTGCTTTTTTAGCAAGCTCTTTGGCACTCATATTTCGGTTCGTGCGTAAATCATAAATTCGTTTGCCGATATCCACTTTCGACCCTCCTTGTTTTTTTGGGTTAAGTACAACTTAACATTTTTCAACTAAAAAGTAAAGTGTGAGTTTATTTTTCTTTATAAAATTAAGTGGCAATGTATAAAAAGACAGTATACACAAAAATAAACTGCTAGCTAACCATTAAAAGTCTAAAGTGGACCCTATGTCAAGGACGATATGAAAAAAACCCCTATACTTCTCTTGCAACTTCCTTAGGATAAGGAAGTAAGGAGGAGCGGGGACAAAGCATAAAGCACGCTCTCAAAACTTAGAGAGCGTGCTTTTGTCTTCCAGAAATCAGATGGTATTAGATAAGAAAGATGTTAGAAACAGCGATCGTTTGGATTTTGCGCTATTCAGGAAAGAACATGAAAGAGGGAACTATCCAGGGTTTATGGTGAACTATTTCGAATCCTTAACCTTAGAAGAACAAAGGAACTACTTTAGGGCTTATCAAACCGTGAGAGCCCAGTTGCGAGACGAACAAGATTTAATCGACCACCTTCTTCCTTTTCTACAAAAAGGGACGGTGGATCCGACGTTTGAACGCGAATTTTTCTTGTATGTCTTATTTTACGGCCCCAATCTGGATGTGAGCGCAATCTATCGCAAAGAAGCCTTCCTAGAACTGTTAAATAAATATGCCCAAGAAGTAAGCAATGAGCTAGAGGCAATGCATGCCCTGCTTACTTCTGATTCAGTGTTTGAAGAGGGTGAATGCCCGTTTTAAGGTATTGTTCATATTGATGGGCGCACACTTCGCCAAGGCCCATTGATACCGTTCGTGATTATAGTAATCCATATAATCGTCGATGATTGACTGGACTTGCGCATAAGAATCGATCCCAGCTAAATCCTGGATTTCATCTTTCATATGGCCGAAAAAGGATTCTTGCGGGGCATTGTCCCAACAATTGCCCCGTCGCGACATCGATTGACGAAGCTGTTGGCTGTGTACCAAGGTTTGAAATTGAAGATTCGTATAGTGCACGCCTTGGTCGGAATGGATCAAGGCGTGAAAATTTTTAGGCAACGCATGGTCCTTATACAATCGATGAATGGTTTCTAATATAAAATCTTCTTCTAAAGAAGGGCTAAGGGCATAAGCAAGAATTTGGTGTGTGTACGCGTCTTTGATCGTGGATAAATAGGCTTTTTGTTGGCGACCATAAAACAGGTACGTCACATCGGTAAGTAAGACCGTTTTGGGTCCTGTTGCCTTAAATTGTCGGTTTAATACGTTGGGAAGAATCGTATTTTCTTTCTTGGCTTTCGCCATTTTCCGATAAGGGTTGGCTTTACGAATCGGACAAAACAAACGGTATTTTTGCATTAATCGTTGGATTTTTTTCCGGTTCATTCGTGTTCCTGTGTGAAGTAAACGCATATAAATACTCCGAGAGCCTTTTTGAAAGCCACGATAATTGTAAGCTTCTAAGATCAATTCAAAATCGACCTGGTCTTGGGCCTCTCGTTGGGCGCGCTTTTCTGCTCGATGCCGCCATGCATAAAATCCTGATCTTGACACTTGGGCAATTTCGCATAACCAAGTGATATTCAATAAATTATGGTCCCGCGCAATCAGGGTTTGGATGAGTTGGAATTTCGCTTGGGTGTCGCTCGTGCCGCTTGGCGATTGATAAAATTCGTTTTTTTTAGCGCATCAATTTGTTGTTCCTGTAAAGCAACTTTGTGACGTAAGTAATCCAGTTCTTGTTCGGTCGTATGTTCTTTGTTCCGAGGTCTTCCCGTATTTTGCGCACGGAGGTCCGTAAATCCTTCTAAACGTTGCGCCATATTCTTTGTTCGTTTCGAAAAATTTTGAATGCGTTGTTTCCCCAGAACGTTTGTATCAAAGCCTGCTTCTTGAAAGATGATTGAAGGCATTTTTCCGCCTTGGTATTCCTGGTAGAACCACTGACGGAATGCTTCTGTATAGGTGATCGCTTTGGTGGAAACCTTTTGTACATTGGAATTCAAGTTGAGCTCTGCGACTTGTTCTTCCGTGAAATAGTTTTTTCCCATCTACTCCCCACTCCTTCTTTTATTAAGGTTCACTTTTCTAGAGGCACTTCCTGTGTTTTCCCGTCAAGAGAAAAGATATCCACGGAAAGGAACCGAACCCAAACGTTTCTTTGTCTTTATTATACACAAAAAACAGCCCCTATAAAATCGACCGATAAAATCCTCTTAGGGGGTTTTTTATCAGCGTCTATTTTATAGGGACCATTTTAGTTAACTAACAGTTTATTTTTATTTCATTCACAATTCTTCTAAAACATGACGCATTGCTTCTTCAGTTTCTTTAGGCAAAGCATCATACCCTTCGTTCTCATCGTTTTCTTTTAAAATATAATCCAAACGATTTTGCAGACGAGCTTTAATTTTTTCTACGTATTCTTCATTACTAAAATCAACTTCATACCCTTTAATTGGCAAGTATGACATTTCTTTTACTGTTCCAAATGGCTCAAATGCTGTGTCTTCATTAATGATATTTTCAATACTAGACAAGGTCACTTTAGGTGTAACGTCTTTGCCTTGAAAAGCACCTGTATTCAAAATGTAACAATCAATCTTATTTTTATTAAATAGATCGCGGAAATTACGATAATCTTCAGCTAAAGGATATGCTCGGAAAGGATCAGCGTATGGCTCAATGACTAATTGAGTTAAATCAATTTTTTCCACAATATTTTCAGCTGTTGATCGTTTCGTCGCTAAGGTTAATCCAAAAACTGCAGCTAAGATCGGATCTTCCACTTTTACGACTGGCGGTAGACTATCATCTTTCATAATCCAAAAAACCGCATCTAATTTATCATCTAATACATCGACCCGATTTTCTGTAACGTACCGCGATTTTACTGTACGTCCATTTCCATTTCGGATATCTTGCAAAACAGGAACGGTTTTCCCGCTTTTATCCTTGGTCGCTCCAACATTTTGCATTGTTAGATAGTAATCAACCGTAGCATGTGATAACGGATAATCTTGTACTTTATCAAAATAAGAGGGCTCTAATGCAATCGTTGCTCCCGTATCGCGATTAATAATAAATGCATCATCATGCAAAACATCAACTTTATATTTGCCGCCGTGTTTCGTTAAAGTAATCGTTGATTTTCCCGAACCTGAAAGTCCAAATGCCGCCATAGTGTATTTTTTGTTATCTGGTAGATGGTATTGTTTGATTCCACCATGACAAGCTACGTAGTTATTACGGTGTGCCGTTGCCCAGGCAAGCGTTAATGTTGCTTTTTTCAATTCACCAAAATAACGTAAACCTAAAATAGCTGCCACGTTATGTTCCGGGTCAAACAAAGCCAAACCGTAAGGAAAATCGGGGTGTTGCCAGTTAGGGTCAGCAAAAAGATAAATATCATTTTCTTTGTAAGAAACAGAATCTTCATAGCGTTGTTGCCATTGCTCATTTACCATTTGAAAATTCAACAAATAAGAATATAGGTTATTTTCAAAACCTTCAGGAACCGTTACATGTCCCTTAACCATGAATTTTTCGTCTAAGCCTACAATAATTTCGGCGGAATAAAAATTTTGTTTGGATGATTGATATAAAGCTTCGCGTAATATCCCCTGATAATAATCAGAATCTACGCCGGGATGACCAATGACAACACGAGCTGCAGCGGTTCTACCAACTACTTTTCCGTCATTAAAAATAAGCATCTTGGCCTCTTCCGGCAACCCTAGATCCTTAGTATGTTTCACCGGCAAATCTGTAACAATCGTCCCTGGTACTTGGGTAGCATTCTCATAAGCTTGCTGTAAATTCGCTAGGTGTGTCACATTGTTCCCATAAAAAGCTGTTTCTACTAATGTCTTAAATCGCGAAAATAATTGATTTTCCTTTTTAACTTCACTGCTATCAAAATTTCCAATAGTTGCCATAAACAATCTCCTTTCATTGTGTTGAATGTAACTTATTTAAGAACGTTCTTTATTAATAAACGAAAGCTAACTTCTCCTGCCTCTTTATTATCTCACAGTTGTAAAGCGCTTACAAATATTTTTGTTAGTAAAATAAGAAACTTTCCTTTGTTTGATAAAGAGTCCTCTTCCAAAAAAGTACTAAATTGTGAACAAAACAACAATTCCAGCTTGAAAATCAAACATCAACAAAGTCCTGGTTTAGATTGTAATAACTTTATCCCAATCGTTAAAAATTAATCACCTTAAGTGAGACAAAGAAGGATATGCAAACTACGCTATTGGACCTTAATCAGTCGAAATAACCTCCATAAAATAGATAAAAAAAACTAGTGCTGGTTGCAAGAAACATTTTTCTGCTTACCAACACTAGGAATTAGGTTCTATATTTTGCTCAATCAAAATACTTTTTAATCAGCTTTATTTATGTTCTTCTCGGGTATCATAAATAATAGTCACCGGACCATCATTAACAAGAGAGATCTGCATATCTGCTCCAAACTCACCTGTTAGCACGGGAATTCCTTGCTGACTTAGACCTTGGTTAAAGGCATCATACAACGGAATTGCCGTTTGTGGTCGCGCTGCTTTTATAAAGCTTGGCCGATTCCCTTTTTTAGTATCTGCATATAAAGTAAACTGCGAAATACTTAAAATGCTACCATGCACAGCATCAATACTTAGATTCAACTTGCCGTTTTCATCTTCAAAAACGCGTAACTTGGAAATTTTTTTAACTAAATAATCCACGTCCTCTTGCGTATCTTCCTCATGAATTCCCAATAAAATCATAAACCCTTGGTCAATTTGGCCTACGATTTCTTCACTAATTGTGACGCTAGCATTTTTTACCCTTTGAATTACTGCACGCATAATTTCTATCCTTTCAAACGATGGACACTGTGTACATCTGGAACTTGTTTAATTTTATCAACAATTGTTTGCAAATGTGCTAGGTTTTTAATCGAAACGGTCAGGCGGATGGTTGCAGTTTTTTCTTTATTGGAACGTGCTTCTACGTTAACAATTCGATGATTTTGTGAACTAACTGCTTGTAAAATATCGTTTAATAGACCTGAACGATCATAGCCATGAATTTCGACTTCAGTGTCATATTCTTTATTGGTATTACCTTCATCTTCCCACTCAACTTCAATCAAGCGGTCATTCATTTGCTCCGAATTTTGTACATTCGGACAATCTTTGCGGTGAATCGACACTCCGCGTCCTTTGGTGATGTAGCCAACGATTTCGTCTCCAGGCACCGGATTACAGCAATGACTGATACGAATCAATAAATTTTGGACCCCTTGAATTACCACGCCGCCATCATGACGAATCTTCATTTTTTCGGGTTCTTTTTTAGGCCCTTTGTTGACCATATCTTGCACACGCTGCTGTTCTTCTTCTTGCTGACGCTTGCGTCGTTGCTCTTCAGTCAATCGATTGGCTAAAGTGATTGGACTGATCTCACCATAACCAACTCCTGCATACAAATCGTCTTCTGATTGATAGTTGAACCGTTCTAATGCCTCTTGGATTTTTTCTTTTGAAAGCATTTCTTTGGGTGAAAAGTTCATTTCTTGCAATGTTTTAACTAACAGTCCATGGCCTTTTTCAATGTTTTCATCACGATCTTGCGCTTTAAAGAAACGTTTAATTTTATTTTTTGCTTTGCTAGTCGCTACAAATTTTAACCAATCACGGCTTGGTCCAAAGGAATTGGGCGAAGTCAATATTTCAACAATATCGCCATTTTTCAACTTGTAATCAAGTTGGACCATTTTCCCGTTAATCTTTGCACCAACTGCTTTATTCCCGACATCTGTGTGAACATGATAAGCAAAATCCAAAGGCCCCGAATTTTTTGGTAGTTCTGAGACATCGCCTTTAGGGGTAAATACATAAACTTTATCACTGAATATATCGCCTTTGACGCCTTCCATAAATTCAGAAGCATCGAAACTTTCATCTTGCAGTTCTAATAATTCTTTGAACCAGCCGACTTGGTTTGTCATTTCATCTGGTCGGATTTTCTCAGTATGGCCTTCTTTATACGCCCAGTGTGCCGCAACCCCAAACTCTGCAATTTCATGCATTTGGTGTGTCCGTATCTGGATCTCAACCGGATTGCCATGGGGTCCAATCACTGTCGTATGAATGGATTGGTACATATTAGCCTTAGGAACTGCGATATAATCTTTGAAGCGCCCTGGTAGTGGTTTCCATTTTGTATGAATAGCCCCTAAAACCGCATAACAATCTTTGATGGAATCAACGATCACTCGAATAGCCAACAGATCATAAATCTCATTAAACTGTTTCTTCTTATCGACCATTTTGCGATAAACCGAATAAATATGTTTCGGCCGACCATATATCTCAGCATAGATATCTAATTCTTCTGTAGCTATTCGAATGTCTTCTACCGCTTCACCAACGTACTTTTCCCGTTCTTCACGCTTAGATTGCATCAAATGAACAATACGATAATATTGTTTAGGGTTTAGATAACGCAAAGAGAGATCCTCTAGCTCCCATTTAATACGGCTAATCCCTAATCGATCAGCCAGGGGTGCATAAATTTCTAATGTTTCTCGCGCAATTCTTCGCTGCTTATCATCTCTAAGATGTTTTAAGGTACGCATATTATGCAGACGGTCAGCTAATTTCACCATAATGACTCGCAAATCTTGGGCCATGGCCAAAAGCATTTTACGATGATTTTCTGCTAATTGTTCTTCATGCGACTTATATTTAATTTTACCAAGTTTAGTTACACCATCAACGATCATCGCTACATCTGCGCCAAATTCATTTTTTAGATCAGCTAAAGTTACCTCAGTATCTTCAACCACGTCGTGTAAAAAGCCAGCAGAAATCGTATGTGGATCCATATGTAATTCAGCCAAAATACCAGCCACTTGAATGGGATGGATAATGTAAGGTTCCCCTGATTTGCGATATTGTTCTTTATGCGCTTCTGCTGCGTATTCATAGGCTTTTTTTACAAAAGCAGTATGTTCATCACTCATATAATAGGATACTAATTTAATAACGCTAGGTCCTGAAATCACACTATCTTTTGCCATAATGACCCTCCTTGTTAAAAAGGTCTGGGCATTTTTACCCAGACACTTTTGCTTATTTATATACAAAAGAAGAAAAAGACAATCAAACAAACACTACTGTAAAAAAGCGCTTGTTCTTGCCAGTCGACAATCTTATTATACAATAAATTCTTAGTTTTTTTCAAATATTCAAGCTATTTATTAAGAAGTTCTAGGTGATAACTAATCGCACTCAATACATATAATGGCGCCGTTTCGGCTCGTAATATTCTAGGGCCTAGTCCACAAAGTAGTGCCTGATTTTGCTCAAAAGAAGTGATCTCTTCTGGTAAAAAACCACCTTCTGGACCAAAAATTGCTAGCACTCGACTTTTAGGCTGGATTCTTTGCAGCAGCTCGGCCAGCGCGGCAGTCTCACCTTGTTTAGCGGACTCTTCGTAAGCAACTAAAATATAATCAAATTGCGAAAAAAGAGACAAAAAATCTTTTTCGTTAGCTAAAAGCGTAACTTCAGGCAAAAAGCTCCGCTGGGATTGTTCAGCTGCTTCTTGCGCAATTTTTGTTAATCGTTGTTGTTTTTTAGCTAACTTTTTTTGATCCCACTTTACTACAGAAGTTTTAGCCGGAAAGCCAATAAATTCAGCGGCTCCCAGCTCGGTTGCTTTTTGCACAATCCAGTCAAATTTATCTCCTTTGGGATAGCCACAGGCAACGGTCACCACTAGCGGCAATTCTTTTTCCTGCTTTTCTTTAGCAAGTTCTTTAACAAATACTTCATGCTCATTAATCGTCGTAATTTCAGCTTGAATAGTCACTTGGTTAGCAAAAACCAGATAAAACTGGTCACCTTCTTGCATACGCATCACGCGAATAATATGATGGTAAGCCTCGCCATTTATGCGATAAGTGCTTTTCTTCTCATATATCTCATCCGTAAAATAGCGTTGCATGTTAATTATCCTCCGTTTTTTTAAACGTTAAGGCGTACCAGTCTTTTTGTTGAAAAATCTGATCAATCATAAAACCTTGTGCTTGCATAGCGTCCATAACATCTTGTTTTTTGGCTTCAATAATTCCCGAGACAATCAAAGTTCCATTTGATTTTAATAAGCGCCAAGCATCCGGCAGCATTTTGATAATAATATCAGCTAAAATGTTTGCTACAATGACATCTGCCTTTTGGTCCACATTAGCAAGTAGATCATTCGCTTTGACCTGAATATTTTTGGCAGCTGGGTTAAGTGCCATATTTTCTTTAGCAGCTTTAACCGCTACCTCATCCAAATCATAAGCGACTACTTCTTTGGCGCCTAGAAAACTAGCAGCAATACTTAACACACCAGAACCGGTACCTACATCAAGGACGGTTTCCCCTCCACGCAAAACAGTTTCTAAGGCTTGTAAAGTTAGACGTGTCGTCGGATGAGTTCCAGTACCAAAGGCCATTCCCGGATCTAGCGTAATCACTTGTTCTTTGGAATCTGTTGTTTGATATTCTTCCCAGCTAGGTTTAATCGTCAAAAATCGTGAAATTCGCACAGGATGATAGTACTTTTTCCAAGCAGTGGCCCAGTCTTTTTCAGCGACTTCTGTCACCTCTATTTCATTGTTGCCAATGGGTAACCCGAAATCAGGTAACTTATTAATCCTTTCTTTGATAGCAGGCAAAATTTCTGGTACAAAAATTGTTTCAGGAAAATAGGCCTTAACATAAGCGCCCTCGTTTAACGAAGTAATCATTTCTGCTTCGACAATTTCACCAAAGCCATCGCTTTGAAAATTTTCAATATCTTTGGCATCTTCAATCGCTACACCACTTGCGCCAGCTTCCATCAAGATATTAGCGACTGCTTCAACCGCTTCACTGGTAGTTTCTACTTTGATTTCATTCCATTTCATCTAAGGGCAACCTCCAATTAATAGTTAGGGTATGGCAGATAAGTAGACGGGCTTTTTTTTACGTATGTTTCAAAAGCTTTGCTATCAAATGTTAATTCAAACGTTTCTTCTTCGCTTGTTAAAAAGTCTAGTAAATCGCTTTGTCCCTCATCTAAAATTTCTTTAACATAGTCAACTAATCCAGCGATTTTATTTTGCTCCATTCCTTTTTTTCCCTTAAAAGGAAGCACAGCTAAAAAGTCATCTGGATTAAATTGTGATTTTTGCGGATCATAAAGCAAAATAGCATCTTCAAACTCGATGACTTCTTTATCTGAAATTACTCCTTGGACATCATTAATAACCTCTTGCGAGCGGTTTTCCGCAAATAATTGTACTATAATTTCGAAAGTATGATTTTTAACATCCCAATCAAGTGCTGTCTCATAATCTGCTAATTTGTTTTCCATCTGTTTTTCTAAAAAACTTAGCATTGTTTCTTTTGCCATAGTGTCTTAGTTCCTTTCTTCCCGCCAGCCGCGTTCAGGATCAATCTGATCGCGCCGAATTTTGGTTATATAAGGGTTGCCTCCTGCAACAAAACGCAAGGGCATATCCGTCCATTCACCTTTATTAGGAATGCCAATACGCGGCAGCGTCTCGATTTGTTTAGGAATTTTCCTTTTTTCTGGTACTAAATGTAATGCACTAGAAAAAATCGATTGACCGTACAGGTCTTTGGGTATGCCCAAAGCTTCAACCAATTTTCCGGGACCATTAGAAAGTTCACGGCCTGATTTGGCGCGTCTTTCTTCCATTTGTTCTTTCCCTTCAACAGGTTCAATGGCACGGATCATCACACCTTGTGGAATACCTTCGGGTTGTGTCACCATATTCAAAATTAAATGCGTATGCATCGTATATAAATAAATCGTGCCTGGATTTTGATACATCGCTTTTAAACTAGGTGTATTTTTCATCCCATAACTATGGGCTGCCATATCATCTGGTCCTAAGTATGCTTCGCAATCAACGATATAGCCTCCAAGTTTTCCTTGGGACGTTTCATGTTCGAGGTACATACCCACCAAAAAGCGAGCCACGTCCACCGTCGAACTTTTTTCAAAAATTTTTATTGTTTCTTTCATTTGTATCACCTACTGTCATCATACACAAAACATAGCACTCACGCCATCCTTTTTATTTAGTACTTAGCCAAAGCCTTTCATATATTAATAAGAAGAAATATGGAGATATGTTATACTGTGGGCAATGAAAAAAGAAAGAAGGATAAACATGCAGCAGCCACTAAGTTATCGTATGCGGCCGCAAAATTTAGATGAAGTGGTCGGCCAACAACATTTGGTGGGTAAAGGAAAGATTATCCGTCGTATGATTGATGCCCAAATGCTGTCATCTATGATTTTATATGGTCCACCAGGAACAGGAAAAACAAGTATTGCCAGTGCGATCGCTGGAACTACACAATACGCTTTTCGGATGCTCAACGCAGCGACTGATACAAAAAAAGACCTGCAAATTGTCGCAGAAGAAGCAAAGATGAGTGGTACAGTGATTTTACTATTAGATGAAGTCCATCGTTTAGATAAAACAAAACAAGATTTTTTATTGCCTCATTTAGAAAGCGGACGAATCATCATGATTGGGGCTACTACCGAGAACCCTTATATCACTATCAATCCGGCAATTAGAAGTCGGACACAAATTTTTGAAGTGCTCCCTTTAGATGAGACTGATCTCGCCCAAGCCATAGACGCAGCTTTAATTGATAAAGACCGAGGCCTGGGCAATTATTCTGTTATCTTAGATGAAAATGCCAAGCTACATTTGTGTCGTGCGGTTAATGGAGATTTACGCAGTGCATTAAATGGGCTCGAACTTGCCGTTAAATCTACACCTGCCAACGAGAGTGACCAAATTCATATCACCTTATCGATTATTGAAGAATGTATTCAAAAAAAGGCGCTGACCCATGATAAAGGCGGCGATGCACATTATGATGTAATTTCAGCTTTCCAAAAATCGATACGAGGAAGTGATGTAGACGCTGCATTGCACTATTTAGCAAGGTTAGTTGAAGCCGGCGATTTAGCTATCATTTGTCGTCGTTTAATGGTCATTGGTTATGAAGATATCGGTTTAGCCAATCCACAAGCTGCCGCTCGCTGTGTAGAGGCTGTCCTCGCTGCAGAAAAAATTGGGTTACCTGAAGCACGCATTCCACTAGCTGAAACAGTCGTTGATTTGTGCTTATCACCCAAATCAAATTCTGCTCATACAGCTTTAGATGAAGCAATCGCGGATGTCCAAGCTGGTAAAGCTGGCGATGTACCGGCTCATTTAAAAGATAGCCATTATAAAGGTGCCAAGGATTTAAACCGTGGGATTGGTTATAAGTACCCTCATAATTATGAAGATGCCTGGGTTAACCAACAGTATTTGCCAGATAAGCTAAAAAATACTTCCTATTATTCTCCTAAAGACACAGGAAAATACGAAAGAGCCCTGGCAATGCGTTACGAACAACTAAGCGAACGCGAAAATAAAGAATAGTGGTTAAAATAAGTAGTTGTAAAAAAGTTTAACTTAGTTCTAAAAGCACTTCAGGTTGTTGCCTCTTTTGAATTTACCCAAAATCTGAAGGGCCTATCCAATAAAAGAAAACTGCGCCGTTATCCCCAGTGGGAAACTGGGCAACGGCGCGGTTTTTCTTTATCCACAAGGCCAATCTGTGGACACAAAAAGCCTTCCGCTATGGTATTATTAAGTTGCACCAAAACAAACCATAAATAACGAAAGGCTAGGTGTATTATACCATGAATCCGACCGATATTTATCAAGTAAAACGAGATTTTTTTCAATTTTCCCAGAAACTCGCGCAAGGATTGGCCAAACCGGATCAAAAATTTATATTCGATATGATTTTTGGCATGGTCAAAAGCCAGTCCCCGCTCCTATCTGATATCGCACGCGCTTTAGAAGAGGATACGCGTCTTCTTTATACCGTGAAACGTTTGTCCCGTCGTGGGGCGGATTTTGACGATTTTCATCCCTTGCACCAAAATTATTTACAAACCATTCAACCTCATTTGCAGGAAGATATGCTGGTCATCGTCGATAACTCCGATATCACGAAGCCTTTCGGCGAACAATTTGAAGCGCTCGCTCGTGTTCATGACGGCTCGCGTGATGGCATAGAAAAAGGGTATATGTCAGCCAATATCGCCATTGCCTCCCCCAGGACGAAACATCCAATCCCGATTTATTCCCATTTGTTTTCGGCTGCGGAAGAATATTTTGACAGTACCAATGTGGAAACCTATAAAGGATTAAACCTGGTGAAGCATTTATTTCAAGAAAAACCCTATACGCTCGTTATGGATCGTGGGTACGATAGTAACGATATGTTCACATTTATGCACAAGCAAGACGCTTCCTTTATCGTTCGGCTCCAAGATAAGCGCTACCTAAAGTATCAGAATAAACGGATCAAGGTGCCTAACTTAGCGTTAAGAAGAAAAGGGAAAATCGCGTTTTCTTCGACCATTAAAGGCAAAAACTATGCGTTGAAAGTCTCTCATATTCCCGTAGAACTTCCCTGTTTACCGAAAGTTCCCTTAAATATGGTGGTCGTCTACGGCTACGGTCAAAAACCCATGAAATTATTGACCAATCACCCCATTAAGAACAAAGAAGACGTCCTAACGATCGTCAAAGCTTATATAACGCGTTGGCGGATTGAAGAAAATTTTCGGGTCCAAAAACAAGAATACCACTTAGAGAAAGTACGTACGCTCCACCTCAATAGCTTACGCTTGATCCATTGTTTCGTGAGTTATTTGATCGGGCATCATAGCCTATTATTAGAAAAAGAAACGTGCTATGTCAAACAAGTGCTTCATCGTGCCAAAGCCACGTTCTCGGACCAAAAGATCCGCTTGAAGCTGTACCGCTTCATTCGAGGGCTGGCCGAGATCCTTCGATTTGATTCGACGGGGATTCAAGCCTATAAAAGGGTGAAAAAACGGCCCAGGGCTCATCAACTCGCGCTCGCTGTGTGAAGCGTTCATTGAATATTTTTAAAAAACGCACATTATTTTGTGCGTGCTATTTGTGTGTCTTATTTTCGCAAAAGTAGCCCCTAATAATTGTTCAAAAGGAAAAACCAATAAAATAACATAGATTGCACGATCTTTTACGTAAAATGGGTAAATTCAAATTGCCTCTCTATTGCCACATTTGAAAGATTGTGCTACTATAGGTTTGGGAATTCTGTGATGTACGAGTTATCCATTTTTAGTATTGACCGAACATTTTTATTGATATATTGGGATCTGTTAGGTGCCAGCGTTAGCAGCACGCCTTTTCATTTGGTAGCTCGACACGTTGGCCATGGAACCCACCTGCTTAGACTTTGCGGGATCAATACTCCAGGACAATAAACGGCATCTACGGATATTACCCTTTTTAAAAAGTAAACCCCTTATCATATTTTGATAAGGGATTTTTTTATATCTACTTTTTCTCCATTTAAAAACCATCTTTTTCTTCTTCAGACGAACGCCTATGCGTATGAAAAGCTCTTACTCTTTCCAGTAAAAGTAAGTCAACGACCAAAATCAAAATGGCAAATGCTAACATTAAAGCGTCCAGTCCGCCACCATGTTCTAACAAAAGTTTCCTTGAAACAGCGGTAATCCCAATTAAAATAAGATAACGCACTGGTACATGATGCCCTTCTTTTACATAACGCAATAACATCAAAAATATTTCTAAAAGAATAAACCAGGTTGCGATCTCTTCAATCACATAATAAAGCTCATTCATTGAAGACATCTCTAGCACATGCGTAAAAATATCATAGATTGCCGTTCCCATCGCGATCAAAACAACAACAACTAGGACACCCAGCATAATATCAACGATTAAACTTGCAATCTTTTCAAAGCTATCGAATCGCTTCATCCATTCCCTCCTTTACCATTGCAGCTTTATGTTTTTTTAAATACTCAAGTTTCGCACACCAAATTAGGGAGATAAGCCTTGATATAATGAGGCAGAGTATCCACCCAGTGTTGGAGTTGACTTGTAATAAAATCTTGTAATTGTTTTCCAGACTCTTCGCTTACCACTTGGATAATATGAACCAATTCGATAAGGGCGGCGGACCAATCGAGCTCTTTTATTTGATCGCCCAGTTCATAAAATAAACCGCCTAAAGTCCGCTCGTCATTGGCACAGCGCTGTTGCCAGCTTAATAAAATGTACCGCGTGAATACAATGGTGGTATGACAAATCAAGGCTTGATAATGCCGTGTTTGCGTTTCTTTGGTTAGATTAAGCAGTGATTTTGAGGCCTTGAAAAATGTTTCGATGTCCCATCTGACCGAATAGGTTTTGACAATTTCTTGAGAAGATAAATCCAGATCATCGGTCATAATCGCCAACCAAGCACTTTTCTTATTATGATTTTTGACAAAAACGATTTTGACGGGATTTTTGCCAGAACTGGGTTTCACCACGATCGAGGAAATAATCGCTTCTTGTGTATATTCTTTTGTAGATTTCGCATAAAGTTCTTCCAATTTGTATAAACGTTGGTGAAAAAGATATTGGGTTTTTCCATTTTTCACCATCCCGATGGTGTGAATGCCCATTTCGTGTAGTTGATCCATCATTTTAGGAGAGGTAAACCATTTATCCATCAACACATGGGTGGCGTAAATCCCTTGGTCCAAGGCACGTTGAACCATCTCAAGGGCCACTTCTGGCATCTTTTGACTGGATTCTTTGAACCGTTTCGCTCCTACGGTTCGTTGGTCTTTTTCTGTTATGGCTTGGTTAACTTTTTTCTGGCCGGAAAGCAAACCAAAATCAATCGGAATAAAAGAATAGCCATCGGAAAAGCCTAAAGTAAGCATACGATACCCTTTGTAACCTTGTTTGAGCGCATGATCCCAAAGACGAGCCAAACCCGGCACCTCTTGGCTGCGGTTACGATAAAAGGTCGAATCATCCAGAATCAACGTACGAAGATGGGTCTTCGTATCCGTTAAAGCATGAAGCTTTTCGATGACAGAGGCACTAAACCGAAGTAAAAACAGACGCCAGTTGTTATGTGGGTCATTCATCCATCGATAAACGATATCTTTTTTCATATATTGGTCCCCTTCCCGTCCGCTAAGCACTTGATTTAAAGTTTTTCCTTTAAAAACGAGGCTAAAGAGAAAAGTGAAGAGGACAGCCACCGAGTACCCTTTTTGTTTACTAATATGGGCTTGTTTTAAAAATTGTGTGACTTTTAATTCAGAAAAAAGGGCTTTTATTTCATTCGGTAATTGATTTTTAACGTCTTTTAAGTGTACCATAAGGGTAAGAGCTCCTTTGTTTTTGGTTTGTGGTTAAATCAATTATAAAACAAAAGGAGTTCTTTTTGTATAAGAAGATAAGAAGTCAAGTCTATAATTTTTCCGGCTCAAGAGCTGACGAAACCGTTGTTTAGTATCATTTTACATGTGCGAAACTTGAGTTAAATATACGAAAAAATAAGGATTCATTTTTTAGCAGTTATTAACGAAAAATGAAGAAAACGAGTGGGAAATTAAATATTTAGCTTATAGGATTATGAAAAGGCCTACACATATTATATTATAAAAAAGAAATAAAAAGAATTATTTTTTTACAAAAAAACAATTTAAATACTTTAAGCTATGAGTTGCCCATTATTCATTCTTCCCTTATAATTTAAGTAAATGCAAGCCAAAGGAGTCTTTGATGATTATTATTTTATTATCCATTATGGCAGTGGTTTTAGTTACTATGGGAGTCCTGCTGTATACAAAACAAGCAATCTTTTTTTCTTTAATCATTGAAAACTCGCAAAATAGAACATTTTTACGTACTTTTGGTATAATATTTATTATTTTAGGTATTTTATGTCTATTCGTTGGTTTTTTGAATCATTTGGAATGGGCCATTACGTTTCTATGTGGAATGTTAATAGTATCAGGAATTTTTAGCTTTTTGCTTTCCAGAAAAATGCGATAAGTCAAGAAGTTTTTATTTTTCCAGTAAAAAAGGGTACAATAGAGTTAGAAATAAAGAAAGGTCGTGGTGTGATGTTACAACAATATCAAAAGATTATGGTAGCCGTTGATGGTTCCAATGAAGCAGAATTAGCATTTCAAAAAGCAGTTAACATTGCCAAGCGTAATCACGCAAGCTTACTGTTGGTTCATATTATTGACACAAGAGCATTCCAAGATATAAATTCATTTGATTCAATGTTAGCAGAACAAGCGACTGATTTAGCCAAACAATCATTGGCAGACTATAGTGACTATGCCCAAAAAAGCGGCATTGAAAAAGTTGAAACCGAAATTGAATACGGTTCTCCGAAAGTGATTATTGCCAAACAAATTCCACAGGATAAAGCAGTTGATTTAATTATTTTAGGGGCAACTGGATTGAATGCCGTTGAACGTTTATTCATCGGTTCGGTATCCGAATATGTAACTCGAAATGCTCTATGCGACGTTTTGATTGTACGTACCGATGCTGAGAACAAAAAACCAGAAAATGAAGATGACTAAATAAAACCAAGCGAGTTCAAGTGAACTCGCTTGGTTTTTCAATTTTATTCGTCATTTTTCCTACTTATCATTCAAACTTCTATCTATTTTAACTTCGCACTGCAGTCTATACTAATTTTTTCCAGAAACTTTTTTGATAATGGCGATACCAAAGGAAGCTGCCTGTGATAAAAACTGCACCAACTGCCATATTAATGCCTAACGGTGATAGTAAAGCTACAGCAAAACCATATATTACCAGTACAATCACACTCAGAAAAACCGAACCAACCATTGTAGTCACTAAACCTAAATTACCAGCACCACGAGCAAATAACTGGCTAATTTCTGTCCAATCCAACAATAATAAACGGTAATCGCGACTAAAATAACGTAAACTAATCAGATAAGTCCCAACAGCACCTCCGCAAAGTGCACTAATCAAATGCAGCAATGGCATACGAAGCACTAATCCCATGATCACAACAACACTACTGGTCAAAGCAAGCTGCAATAAGTAAGCAAAGTGGAATTTCTCTTGCAAATAACCTTTCATTGATAACGGCAAGGATTGGATAAATGAAAAATTCTCTTTATCCAAGGAAATCATATTCGCTGCAAAAGAAGTTTGGTTTACCATAATACTTGCAAGCGCAACTCCGCCTAAAAATGTTACACCAGCAAACTGCGGACCAATCATTCTTAAATCAATTTGACCACTAAAAGCAAATGTAATCGTAAAAATTAGTGGCATCAAGATAGAATTAGAAAATACTTGCATTAGTAAACTCGGATTACGGATCAATTGTACATTATAGTGAAGCAACAATTGGCGCAAACTTTGATTGACTTTATGCCTTCTTTTAGCTGTCCTATTGTTAGATGACGAATCAATCAACTGCTCATATAATTTAGGTAATAACAATTTAGCGAACAAAATGATTAAACCCGCCAATAAGACCACTAGGCCAAGTAAACTTAATAATCCTTCAGTTCTTAAAGGCTGTGAAGCTGCATAAAAAAAGGGCAATAAGAAACTAATTGTAGATCGATCTGTGAATGTTGTTCCGACCTGAGGGCTTTGCCAGCTCATAATCAAAATACCTAGTACAGCCACCACTGTAGAAACAATTAAAAGTAAACTTGTCATCATTTGTTTATGTTGTTTGAACAGTTTCGTTTTGGTCAAACCAAATACAATAAAGCTACAAATACTAAAAATAAGCCCTAAAAATAATAAAAATAGAACAACCGCAAACAAAACTGACCAAAGAACAAATACATTCGATTGTACTCCCGTCAAAACAAACAAGATAAAAACAGGAAGAATAAACGGCATAATCGTTAGCGAAACTACCGCAATTTTGGCCAGAAAAAGTTCATTCTGACGAAATGGAAGCGGTAAAAAACTTGGGAGATCCTGACTTTCAAAAAAGACATTATAAATAACTGAAATGCCTTGGGAAAAAGCGATAATACCAAAAAGCGCAATATAGTAGGTAAAATACCCTGGCAATTGACTAAAATCAAGGCCTAACATGGCAACGCCGTAAACCAATAAAAAAAGCAGTCCGGAACTTAAATATTGCATAGTTAAGGAACGTGTCAATGCGGCGCCATTTTTCCCTTTTTTCCTAGACTTGGAGGTTTGTTGCGGATTGGCATAACGTAAATTAACTTTGAGTAGTTCTTTTAACCGCGTATTACCCATCGTCTCCCTCCGCTTCTGTATTGCTTGATTTACCAGTCATTTCCAAGTAAATTGATTCGAGCGATTCATTAGGTGACTGCGCTAATAGAGCAGTTACTGTCCCATTATAGATCAGCTTGCCTTTTTTTAGTATCGCCAATTCATCGCACAATTGCTGAGCTGTTGCTAGATCGTGGGTCGAAAAAATCACTGTTTTCCCTGCATCTGCATGGGCCCGCATCATTTGCTTTAAATCATAAGCAGCTTGCGGATCTAATCCTTGAATTGGTTCATCTAAAACCCAAATGGCTGGATCAGACAACAGAGCGCCGATAATAATCGTTTTTTGCCGCATACCATGTGAAAAACTGCCGATCGTTTCGTCTTGATGTTCAGCCATATCAAAAAGTTCGGTGAATTTTTTTAACTGTGTTTCTTTTTGAGTCTCTTCCAAAGAAAATGCTGCCGCCATTAAATCCCAATATTCAGCCGCAGTTAATTGTAAAAACAAATCAGGTGTATCTGGAACATAACCAATTTTTTCTTTTATTTGTAAACGGTGTTCCGTTAATTTTTGTTGATCAACGATAATTTCACCCGCTGTAGGTTCAATAATACTAACAAGACTCTTGATCGTAGTTGATTTTCCAGCACCATTATGTCCGAGAAAGCCAAAAACTTTGCCCTCTTTTATCGTTAAATTCAAATCATCCAGTGCTTTGGTCTGTCCATACTCTTTACTTATTCCATTTAATTCAATCATTGATTCAACTCCTTTTCCCTTGTTTACCATAACTGAATAACGATTGCAATATTCGATTATTTTTTCACCGCTTTTAACTCCTATTTTTCTCACAAGAATGGATTGAAAAAGGATTTACTTGAACTTTATATAAAAAAGCACGAACCATCGTTAAATTATCAATGATAATAGAAAAATATACGGTCTTTTCATTTCACATTTTTGCGACCTTTACCGTAATCCCAACTTCCATTTAACAAAAATTTGCAAAGAAAGCTTTTTCATACTATAATTAGTAAAACGAACGGTCAGTTTATAAAGGCAAATGAGGTAAAAACTTATGGCTAGACCCAAAGGACAAGGTAAAAAAACAAAAGACCTGATTGCGGAAAAAGCAAAAGTTATATTTGAACAAAAAGGGTACGTGGGGACTTCAATGGAAGACATTCGTAAATATAGTCAGATAAGCAAAGGTAGCATCTATTATCACTTTAAAAATAAGGAAGAATTATTTTTATATACAGTAGAAAAAACTTCTAAGAACTGGAGAACAAGGTGGGAGGACCATGCGAATAACATTGAATCAGCCACAGAAAAGCTTTATCTACTAGCAAAATATTATGCTTCAGACATGCAAAATGCTTTATCGTATACCGTTCCAGAATATATGGCTACCCAAAACATAGATACGGTAATGAAAAATAAGATATTTGAGTTGATAAAACCAGAATTTGAAGTGTTTTATCAAATTCTTGCTGAAGGCATTCAACATAATGAATTTGAAAGTAGACAATCCCCAGAAAATTTAGCTTATATCCTATATAGCACACTTACTGGTTTAAGCATTACCCAGTTTATTGGTTATAACGATGAACAATTTTTTGCACTCTATCAAAGCGCTATCGACATTTTTCTAAAAGGAATAGTAACTGAATCGGATTAGTGTACAAGTAGTTATAAAGGTAGATTAAAACAATTAAAGAAAGAGGTGATTTAAATGGAAAGCCATGAAATCAAGGTAATACCAATGATAAACGCCAAAAAAGATATATCACATGAGATTGCCGCCGTTTTTGTTGATGGATATAAAAAAGAATTAGCGTTTCTTTCAGCCAATCAAGAAAAATTAATTGAAGCATTTGAAAAAATGTTATGTCCAGAGGTATTTTATTTTGCTACATTAAAAGACGAAATCGTTGGGATCTTAGCTTGCTCTAATAATCAGAACCGAGCGCTGACAATCGATGAGACAGTCTTGGCAAACTCATTTGGTGATGAAAAAGGAAAGACAATTTATCAGTATATAAAAGACGATTTTAACAAACGACTACCTTACAGTGATAGCACGGGCTATATTGAGTGTGTCGCTACTGCTACTAAAGCCAGAGGTAGAGGCGTATCAACTGCTTTAATAAACGATGTATTAAAAACAGAAAATTACCACCGTTATGTTTTAGAAGTCACCGACACAAACGCCATTGCCTATCGTTTATATAAAAAGTTAGGTTTTGTAGAATTCAAACGTGAAAAAGAGAAATACGCTGGAATGGTAGACTTTGATGAGAGGATCTTTATGGAACTGTATAATATTAATGAACAAACAGAAAACAATGCCGACTAGAGAAACAACTAACAATTTTCTAAACTAACGTATTGTACGAGGAGGTTATGTAATGGAAAACGATTTGGTTGCTATATCTTCAATTATTGTAGCGGTTATCTTTGTGTCTCTTGCAATTTTTCAAGAATTACTTACACTTGGTTTTCCCCTTGGGGAGTTTACATTAGGCGGATACCACAAGATTCTACCTAAAAAATTACGTACTGTGAGTACTATTAGTTCTTTGATCCTCTTATTCATGGCGGTAGTTGTTCTAAAACACGCTAAGATATTCAATGGTTTATACTTTTTACCTACCAATATACTCATGTGGATTATCACAATTGCTCTGGGTTTAATGACTTTAGCAAACTTTATATCTCAAAGTAATAAAGAAAAATATACTATGACTCCACTGTCAGGCATTACTTTTCTATTATGTTTATATATTACTTTAGCATAGAAATTTTCGGACAGTTGAATGAAAAACTGCCAAAGCATCAATTTGTTTACTAGCAGCGGAAAATTTCAATCAAGTACACAAAAAAGATGGGACTTCTTTGGAGGAAGTTCCACCTTTTTATTTTAAGAAAGATATTTTTCTAAGGTATGAGCAATACCATCTTCATTATTAGACAAAGTGATTTCATCAGCTATTTGCTTTAGATCTGTTGTAGCATTATCCATTGCTACTCCAACGCCAGCATATTCGATCATCGCTTGATCATTTTGTCCATCACCAAATGCCATTAGTTCTTCTTTTCTTAAATTTAACCTAGGTAAAGTCGCAGCAATTGCTTTTGCTTTGGTAATACCTGCATCCGTAAACTCAAAATAAAACGGCGCTGAAAAAAGTGCACTGACTTGGCCTTCAAACGGTCGCATCATCTCTTTATAATGTTGATTTAAATAATCAGGATCTGCTGCTACCAAAATTTTATACAAAGAAAAATCGCAAAAACCTGCTAAATCATTGACTTCACATAGTTTGTAACCACCAGCTCTTGCTTCGTATTCAATAATATTCATGTCTCCATCTGGTAAATGAATCGTATTATCAAAAACGTCATTAACGTACATATAATTTTGATGACAAATCATCGGTTTTACATCAAATGCTTTTAAATGTTCTAAAATAGCTTTGGAAGTCTCCGACGGTAAAGGTTGTTCAAACAATACTTCGTTCGTTTGGTAATCAAGAACATGAGCACCATTAAATGAAAGCCCAACGCCATCATACTTTTCCATCGCCAATTCTTCTGCATATTTGAACAAACCAGGTGTAGGCCTGCCTGACGCTAGTATTACTTTAATTCCTTGCTTTTGCGCTTCAACCAAAGCAGCTTTCGTTTTTTCAGTTATTCTCTTCTCTTCATTGAGCAATGTTCCATCCATATCCATTGCAATTGCTTTAATTGTCATCATTTACCTCCAATTTTCCAACTCTTTACATAGTAGCGGAAAATTGAAGTAGTTGCAAATCCTCTTATAAAAAGGATAAGGCGTACAGCTCAAGCTCTATACCTTACCTTTTTTATCATTTTTATTGTTGACTAATCAATTGTTTATCTTCTTCTGTAAGTTCGAAATCGAATACAGCTAGATTTTGTTTCTGCCGTTCTTGATTGTGCGATTTTGGAATAACCACAACGCCTCGTTCAATTTGATAACGCAAAACTACTTGGGCCCAGGTTTTATTATATTTTTCACCGATTTTACGCAATGTTTCTTGCGCATCATCACTAACCCCTTTTAGCGGGCCCCATGCTTCTGGCACAACTTGATGCTCTAAAGAATAATTGACAATCTCATCATTCCAGTTTCCAGGATGAGATTCAACTTGGTTCACAGCTGGTTTAATCCGGCTATTTTCTATGATATAGCCTAATTCTGTTTCATTAAAGTTAGAAACGCCAATCGCTTTTAATGTTCCTTTATCGACATAGCTTTCTAACACCCGCCACATCGATAATATTTGATCAAGATTATCCCATGGATGGTGAATCAAATACAAGTCAATATAATCTGTATCTAATGCTTTCAAGCTTTGTTCGACACCCTTTTTGACTGCCTCTTCGTCAGCATAATATTCTTCTTTTCCCGGAATTTTAGAAGTAATAAAAAACTCACTACGATCTTTATCACTTTCTTGTAAAGCTTTCCCTAGTACTGATTCATTCCGATAAGAAATAGCCGTATCAAAATGACGATAGCCTGAACGAATAGCTGCTAGAATTTCAGAAGTATCCCCATTAATTTCGCCCATGTAATTATTATCAACTTTACCAAAAGTATTCGTGCCACTACCGACAATTGGTAATTTTATTCCTGTATTTAATGTCACAGTTTCCATATCAAAAAAGCCTCCTTATTATTTCTACAATTTCAGTTTACTAGTATTTGACCAAAGCAGCAAACAAAAGGGTATCTTGCGTAGCCGTACAAATGTTGACCAACTAAAATCTTCTTCTCAACAATAATTACATCTTTAGACTTTAATAAGCTGATAACTATTAGGCATTATTTGCTTTTTAGTGCCTTTAACTATATATTTAATGATATACATATCAATAACTATGATATTAAGGAGTGACAATGATGTCCATTAACGCTGAACTTGCTTTAAATGATAAGAAAGCTGAAATAACTTTAACAGATACGGACAGTCAGGTAATTATTTTTTATTCACGAGAAGCTCTCAATTACGATCAAAGCGGTTTTTATCTGTTATTTAAAGAAAAACAGCTCAAGTCAATTCATTCTGTTTTAGAAGAAAAACTTGCTATAAAAGCAGATACCTTTGTTCAAGTCATCCCTCCAAAAAATTTGGATAGTAATCGTTTAATCCAGCAACTGGCTGACATAACACAGGAAAATAATGGACAGACAACCCCAGATGGGTTATCAAAAACGTCAAAAAATCGACTACCAGCAATGAATGATTATTTAGCAGATCTCATGTTACTCTTAGAAAAATTTGGTTTTACACTCGTTCAGAAGAAACGCATTCCTGCTAAAGCCCCACATCGTTGGAATAAAACGTTAAGCGAAATAGAATTTTTTGTCGACGATTTTGATAGTCAGGCAACTGTCATCTGGCAAAAACGCAATGAAATGTTAATCAAAAAAGGGGCGCAGTTACGTAAGGAATACAAATTAAATAAAGATGGTTCCGTTGGTTTAGACGCCCGAATGGGGACACAATTACGTGATGAACAAAAAGACAAAGTACAAAATTTTACTACAACGGAAGATATTATTTTAAAAAGCGTCAATGAAGTCGGTTTATTTCTTTACTATGGTGGAACCAATAGTTGGCTTGTATTAAAAGATAAGGATAATAAAACAATTGATGAATGGTCTGTGGTAAAAGATTAATGCATATTCAGCTTAAACTATAATTCTAGTAACAAGACTTTTAATAATAATTTTCTTACAAATAAATCCCCTGCTATTAAAAACACCATAGCAGGGGGATTTTAAGTTTTTATTTATTATCAGGATCTGGGCCTGTTCCAGCGGTCCCTTTTAAGTTATCAATAGCTTTCATGTCTTTATCGCTTAATTCAAAATCAAAAATTTGGGCATTTTCGATAATCCGGTCTTCATGAACAGATTTAGGCAATGGTAAGAAACCATGTTGTAAACTCCAACGTAAGACAATTTGAGCAATTGTTTTATTATAAACACTAGCTAATACATTTAGTTCATCAACATCAAAGATTTTCCCTGTACCTAGCGGACTGTACGCTTCACTTAAAATATCATGTTTCTTGTTATAAGCAACAAGTTCTTCTTGCTGGTCACTTGGGTTTAAGAAAATTTGATTGGCAACCGGCTTAATTTTCGCTGTTTTCAATAAAGCCTCGATATGATGTTCTAAGAAATTTGATACTCCTAAGGAACGAATTTTACCCGCATCCACGGCTTCTTCCATGGCACGCCAAGTATCTGCGTTGGCTTCTTGCCAATGATCTTTAAACTCGCTCGGATTAGGCCAGTGGATCAAATATAAATCAACATAATCTAGCCCTAGTTTTTCTAATGATTCATCAATGGCTTTTTTAGCCAGTTCGTAAGAATGATTGGCATTCCATAATTTGGTTGTGACAAATAACTCGTCACGAGCAACGCCACTTTTAGCAATCCCGCGGCCAACAGATTCTTCATTGCCATAAATCGCTGCAGTATCTATATGACGATAACCGGCATTTAAAGCTGCTAAAACAGAAGATTCAGCAACATCGCCATCCGGTGTTTGCCAAGTTCCAAAACCTACCACAGGAATTTTCACTCCATTTGATAAAGTATACGTATCTGTTAAACTCATTTAATCTCTCCTTCAATTTTTGTCCTTATAAAAATCATAAGATGACCACCTTAGAATGTCAACTCTTATGGATGTCCTAGACTTGGCTAAAACTCCCACTCTTAGTGCGCATTTAATTTTTGGTAATACTTTTTTGAAGCCCTACTGCCAAAATTTAGAAACATCCTCGGATAACAAAAGATAAAAACATTGTCTATCTTTTTAATCTTGGATATCAAATCCTTGAAACGTTATCCATCTTTGCAACCTCGGATAACGTTTTGGCCTTTTGTTGTCCGTCTTTTGCTTTTTTCAGACCTTTTATGCTAATTTGCCGCTTTTTCGGATAACAAAAAGCAAAAATATTGTCTATCTTTTTAATCTTGGATATCAAATCCTTGAAACGTTATCCATCTTTGCAACCTCGGATAACGTTTTAACTATCTATTATCCGTTCAGTTGCTAATTGAATATTATGTTAGTCTTTCTACTATCTAAAAAATCATGAGAATTTTTAACTACTTGTTAAAAAACTATTGCGTTTTATCAGGAAACTCTGCTTCCACGCGATAAATAGGTTGTCCTTTATTAGAAAACTTTTCTTCATATTCAGTCATAATATTATTGGTAAATTCACTGGCGTGTAAATCAAGCCACACTTGTTTAATCGTCATGCCATACTGCGAAAAGCTTGCTAAAGAATACTCAAACAGTCCTTGATTATCCGTTTTAAAATGGATCTGTCCACAGGGCTGTAAGATTTCTTCATCAACCGCTAAAAAATTCTTTGAAGTAAGGCGCCGTTTTTCATGTTTTTTCTTAGGCCATGGATCAGAAAAATTTAAATAGATTAAATCAACCTCACTATCTGCAAAATATTCTGTTAAAGCCGAACCATCAACATGCAATAGTTGTAAATTAGGCAATTCGGCAGCCTGTAGTTTGTCCAGTGCAAAAGATACCACACTTATTTGTAGATCGATGCCAATGTAATTAATCTCAGGATGAGCCTTGGCCATCTCTGTAATAAACTGCCCTTTTCCCATGCCAATTTCAATATGTAAGGAATGACCATTTGAAAAGCGCTCTTTCCAATGACCCCGCCAATTTTTAGGGTCAGGTACCACAAATTGTGGGTTGTTGGCAAGCATTTCTTCAGCGCCGTGTCGTTTTCTAACTCGCATACTTAAACTCCTTCTAAAAAGGGTGGCTGTTGTCATTTCAGACACACCCACCCTTTTTTAACCTGTATAAATTCGTTTTAATTGTAAAATTTCTTCATTTGCTTCTTTTAACTTACCTTTGTGGTAACATTTTTTTATTTCTTGCAACATACTCAGCAAAGCGTACCAATAGATCTTTTCAATATTTTCATCAGTACTTTGAATCCCATAACTCATTAACCACTGACTCCAACTAGAAACTGGCAAATAATTGCCTAGAATCGTTCCGATATCTACAGCAGAATCAGCAAACATCACAGAATCCCAGTCCACTAAATATAAATAATTTTGACAAACAATCCAGTTCCGACAATTCACATCACCATGAACTACGGTTTTTTCCGCTGCATTAAAAGCAGGAATATTCTTTTTAAGAAATTGAACGACTAATGCTAAAAATTGATTCTTAGCTAATGCATCGGGTAAAGTTTCTTCGTATTCCTCCAACATTTTTTTTGGAGGCTTAACAATACCGCCCATTTTTTTTAACATGTCTTTTAAAGAACGGGAATGATGCAAATGATAGAGTACATCGATGACATCATTTCTTTGTCCAATCTCTTCAGGTTCTAGCAGCCGACCTTCTAACCATTCTTGAGCCGACAGCGTATCACCGTCTCCTGTTCGTTTCGTCCAAATTAATTTAGGGGTAATTCCTTCTTTTGATAAAGCAGCAAGCATTGGTGTCGTATTACGTTTGATAAATATTTTGTCTTGTTCTTTTAGCCCAATATATGCTTTTCCCGTGTCACCCTTGATCGGGCGTAGCTGCCAATCATTATCCATACGCATTGTCATCAAAGCTTACCTCCTTTATCGCAGTAATTCTTATTTTAGCTTGCTGGTTTCATATCGTCAAGCACATGTATGTTCGATTTTAGTGAAGAAAGATCTTCCTTAATTGTTCATTTTCTTAATCCGATAAGGCAAATATCCTTCTACAAAGAAAAGCACCATTACTAAATAACCAATGATCACAATTAAACGCTCACTCCATTGAGTTAAAGAAAATAAAGCGATCACTGCAAACACGATGGCGCAAAAAGTTAAAAGTAGGCCTAGTAGTTTCTTTATAGCAGTAAGCTTTTGCTCTTTTTTAAGCGGGTATAATTTCGTCAGTGGTACAAATTGAAATTGCTGGTATAGCGGCAAAAGTTGAAAGCCAATCAAGTAAATAAACAAGATTCCGATGCCTAAAGCAAACCACTGTTCAGAAACAAAATAAAGCAATAAGCCACCTAAAATGACTAATCGTAGATATAAGCCGCTATATTCATTGCCACGAAGTAAGCGACGAGCATACAAGTACAGGTACGTATTATGTTGAGAAAAAGCAATCCGATCTAATAAAGGATCTAGATACTTGCGTCGTTTAATTTTAGTGGCAATCTCGGGAACGTCGGTAAATAAATTGATAAATTGATAAATCCGATGCAGCCGATCTTGTTCTTCAGCAATCATTTTTTCCCAATCTAGTGAGACATTCATCGTCTGCCAACATAATTTATGGAATAAAATAATCTGCATAATAGAAAGAATTGTGCCGAAAATGGGTTGCAACCATATACTGATAGCCAAAACAACGAACGTAAAAATAATCCATAAAAAGTAAGCATTCTTTCTGGCCTTTTGCATATCTTGAAAGATATTCATACGCTCAATTTCTAGATGGCTGATTTTAAGCCCCCACAAACTAAGCAAATAAAAGAAAAAAGTGACAAAAGAATTCCCGGTGGATACTACCACTAATGGCATCGTAAACGCTGAAATCAAAAGTAAGGCAGCAAATGGAAAAATACAGCTATAAGAAAAAGCTGCCGATAAATAAGAGCGCATCTGTTTTTCTTTGGGTAATAAAAAAATTTGGTCTGCTGGTTCAGCCAAACTGGCAAAACGACCTATATGCAATGCCGCAATCCAAATGATTAAAACCAATAACCCACCAACTGGATACCCCGTGGATAACGTTTTTAGCCAATTGGAATAATAGAAACCGACACCGCCTAATAAAAAGGTCATGATCAGCACAAAATGGTCATTTAACACATATTTCATATAACGCATCATATGTTTTTGGTGTTTCTTTAAACGTGTTTGAAAGAAAGCTTTCATCATCAAGCCTCCTCTGTCAACGCAAGATAAAGATCATCTAAAGACGCCTCTGGCTTATTAAATGCCTGACGTAATTCTTCTAATGTTCCTTGCATTCGAATTTCTCCATTATGAAGCATAATGAAACGATCGCAATATTTTTCAGCCGTTGCTAAAACATGCGTGGACATCAAAATGGATGAACCTTGCTCTTTCATTGCTTGCATTAATTCTAGTAACGCATGAATGGCTAAAGGATCTAAACCTAAAAATGGCTCGTCAATAATATAAAGACTAGGCTCAATTAAAAAAGCACACAAAACCATCACTTTTTGTTTCATCCCTTTGGAAAAATTAGCTGGAAACCATTCGAGACGTTGATCTAAGCGAAAAGTTTTAAGTAAGGGTTCAGCCCGTCTTTGGGCTTCTTTTGGGTCGATATCATAAGCCATCGCCGTGACTTCTAAGTGTTCTTTTAAGGTTAATTCTTCATATAAAAGAGGGGTCTCTGGAATATAACCGATTTTTGATCGGTAACTTTCTGGATCCTTAGTGATCGTTAGACCGTCTAATTCAATGCGTCCTTGTTGCGGTTGTAGTAAACCAATAATTTCTTTGATTGTCGTGCTTTTACCCGCACCATTTAAACCAATCAAAGCAACTATTTCCCCGTCATTAAGCGTGAAATTTAAATTTTTCAATACCGGGATTTGGTTATAACCGCCCGTTAGATTTTCTACGCGTAAGGTCATATTTTTTCCTCCAAATTTTACTAATTCCATTATAGCATGAATGGAGCATAGAAAAAATTCGAATGGATTACTGCTATCAAGAAGTTTCCATTCGAATTTATGCAAAACGCTTATGATGCTATTTCGCCAGAAGAAAATTGACTATTATACAAGTCAGCATAAAAGCCCTTCTTTTTCATCAGAGTTTCATGATCGCCAGTTTCAACGATCGAACCATGATTCATAACAACAATATTATCTGCTCCTTGAATCGTAGATAAACGATGGGCAACAACAAAACTGGTACGATTTTCTAAAAGACGATTCATCGCTTTTTGAATTAAGATTTCAGTCCGTGTATCCACACTAGACGTTGCCTCATCCAAAATCAACACTTCAGGATCTGCTAAGAAAGCCCGCGCAATAGTAATTAACTGCCTTTGTCCTTGGGAGATATTGCTGGCATCTTCATTTAAGACAGTATCATAACCATCCGGTAGCTGATGCACAAATTCATCCACGTGCGCAGCTTTAGCGGCTTCTTTGACATCTTCATGGCTAGCTTGGTCATTACCATATTGAATATTTGCATAAATACTGCCGGTAAATAACCAGGTATCTTGTAAGACCATCGATATTTTACTACGTAAACGTTCTTTAGACATATCGCGAACGTCAACGCCGTCATATCGAATACTACCACCGGAAACATCATAGAATCGTTCTAATAAATTAATTAATGTCGTCTTTCCAGCACCCGTCGGCCCCACAATTGCTACTGTTTCGGCCGGTTTGACGTCCAAACTAAAGTCAGTAAATAATAACTGATCATCACTATAACCGAACTGTACATCTTCAAAGCGAACCTTATAAGGGGAATTTTCTTCCACAGGTAAGTTGGATGGTTGTTCAATCATTTCCTCTTCATCTAAAACTTCAAAAATACGTTCAGCTGAAGCGACTGTAACTTGGATTGTATTAATCAAATTCGATAATTGAGTAATTGGTTGTGAAAATTGATTGGTGTATTGTAAGAATGCTTGAACATTCCCAAGATCCATATTTCCGTTAGCAACTTTGATGCCGCCCAACACTGCAACAAAAACATAATCTAAGTTTTTAATGAAATTCATCAAAGGCATAATGATGGCAGAAATAAATTGCGCCTTCCAACCAGCTGTATATAATCGTTGATTTTCTTTTTCAAAAACTGCTTGGTCTTGTTCTTCATGGTTGAAAGTTTTAATTACCGTATGTCCACCATAGGTTTCTTCCACTTGATCATTCAAAAGCCCCAAACTCTTCTGTTGAGCAGCAAAGAATCTTTGCGATTTAGGAGCGATAATCATCACAACGATTAAACTCAATGGAATCGTCGCTAGTGCGATCAACGTTAACTGCCAACTAATCGAAAGCATCATAACTAGTACCCCTACAAAAGTCACAATGCTAGTAACAAATTGCGTCAAATTTTGTTGCAACATGTTTGCCACGTTATCCATATCATTGACCGCCCGCGACATAATATCACCGTTGCTGTGCGTATCAAAATATACTGTAGGCAACCGATTGATTTTTTCATCCAAATCTTTACGCATTTGATAAACGGAACGTTGTGACACTCGCGTCATAATAAATTGTTGCAAAAAATTAAATGCAGCCGAAATAAGATACATCGCAATCACAGTGAATAAAATTTGTGCGATTTTATCAAAATCAATCGGAAAAGATGTAACGTTTTGACCGGCTTGCATTTGTTTAACTCCAGTCATCACGCCTTTAAATATTTCCGTGGTCGCTCTCCCTAAAACTTTTGGCGTTTGAATTTGAAAAACAACTGCTCCAATTGCTAATACGAAAACCGCGATAATCGCAACTAAACGTGCCGACAAATAATGAACTAGCCGACGAACCGTCTTCCAAAAATTTTTCGGTTTACGATTTCTTACTTGGGTAGGTTCTTGGTCTGTGGTATTTTTTTGTTCTTTACTCAACCTAGATCCTCCTCTCTCAATTGGGAATGAACGATTTCTTGATAAGTTTTATTGTTTTCCAATAATTCTTTATGTGTCCCTTTGCCGACTACTTGGCCTGCTTCTAATACTAAAATCATATCGGCATCCATAATGGTACTTACACGTTGAGCAACAATTACCATAATTCCGTCTGTCATTTCTTCTTGTAATGCTTGTCGTAGATTAGCATCAGTTTTGAAATCCAAAGCAGAAAATGAATCGTCAAATACATATAAATCAGCTTCTTTTATCAGCGCACGAGCAATAGCTAATCGTTGCCTTTGGCCGCCTGAGAAGTTACCGCCGCCTTGTTCGACATGACTGTCCAAACCATCCGGCATTTCAGCAACAAAATCTTGAGCTTGAGCAATTTTTAAAGCTTGCCAAATTTGGTCTTCCGTTGCCTCTGCATTCCCATAGCGCATATTTTCACGGATTGTTCCGCGAAAAAGGACTGCTGTTTGAGGCACAAAACCGATTAATTCACGCAAATCATGTTGACTGATATTTTGAATATCATGTCCATTTAAACGAATCGAACCTGATTCGATTTCATGTAAGCGGGGCAGCAAGTTAACAAAGGTGGTCTTCCCTGAACCAGTTCCTCCGATAATTGCGACCGTATCACCGGCTTTTGCTTTGAAATGAACATCTTCTAAAGCGAGCTTATCGGCATCAGCGTAACGAAAATTTACATGATCAAATTGTAAGGTGGCATTTTCTTTTGCTAATGAAATACGTTCAGGTTGTTTTTTATCAGTAATATCGTCAGTTTCATCTAAAATTTCATTGATCCGATCAGCTGAAGCTTGTGCTCTAGGAACCATGACAAATATCATGGAAAGCATCATAAAACTGATTAAAATTTGCATAGCGTAAGTGATAAAAGCAATCATATTTCCCACTTGTAATTGCATATCCGCAATATATTGTCCGCCAAACCAAGTAATTCCAATATTGGTTCCACTCATGATTAAAGTCATCAAAGGCAGCATTAAAGCGACCAAAGTGTTTACTTTGATAGCTGTATGTGTAAAATCACGGTTGGCTTGATCGAAACGATTCGTTTCATAATCCGTTTTATTAAAAGCGCGAATCACTCGAACGCCTGTTAATTCTTCTCTAAAAACTAAGTTAAGACGATCGGTCTTTTTTTGCATACTACGAAACAAAGGTACTGCAAAATACATAATCCCGCCAATGGCAACAATAGCCAGCGGAATAACTACAAAGAATACTTTGGTCAATTGAGCGTCTTTTTGATAAGCAAGAAAACTCGCCCCAATCAACATGATAGGCGCTTGAATCATTAAGCGCAAAAACATTTGTACAACCATTTGAATTTGGTTCACATCGTTAGTTGTCCGAGTAATGAGTGAAGCTGTCCCGTATTTATCAAATTTATCAATCGAAAAATTTTCGACTTTTTGATAAATACTTGTTCGTAATTTTCTCCCTAACCTTTGTGATTCTCTAGTTGCAAAAAAGGCATTACCAAAAGCAGCAATAATACTAATCAACGAAATGATCATCATTATCCCGCCAATGCGCCAAATATAACCAATGTCGCCTTCTGCCACGCCATTATCAATAATGTTAGACGTCATATTAGGTAGGTATAAGTCAGAAATCACTTGAAATACCATAAAACCGACCGCAATCAGTGCAGAGGTAAATGAAATCTTTTTGATTACTTTTATCATTCATTGTTCTCCTTTACTTTTTTATCTCTTTGAGCCCCATTTTTCAGCCAGTTTAGTTTCAAACGGAAATCTTTACTGATTTGTTGGGTGCTATAATAACCATTTTCAAAATGATACCGATAACCATCGGCGATCGTCGAAAAGGTAATATGTATCAATAATTGGAGAAGCAGTTGTAACTCTTGCTCACTTTTTACATCAAGTAGTGTGCGATCGACTGCTTCTAGCATCGCTTTTTGATCATTTTCTAATTTTTTGCGTTGGGCTGTAGTCGCTTTACGATGCATTTTTTTATCAGCAAACGGCATAAATTTATGCATCCCGCGATAATCCATACTGGTAAATAAATTTTTATAAAAAAGTACATTTTCGCCCTTAAATATTTCTAATATCCAATGGGAAAAGAAATCATCAAAAGTAGCAAATAAATCTCCTTGATGTTGCCTTAAGTTAAGAAGAAGTTGTTTATGGTTGTCTTTACCTAAGGTATGAAAATAATACAAATATAAATCTTCGATATCGGCAAAGTATTGATAGAAACTTCCTCTAGAAATTTCCGCGTCTTTAACGATATCGGCAATTGATGCATCTTTTAGCGCACTTTGCGAAAATTCCTTTTTAGCGGCCTCTAAAATTCGTTTTTGTTTTTCATCTGGCAGATTAAAAAACGTTTCATATGGCATTGTAATACCTTCCTCCTCATACCTTTATTTATGACACGCTGTCATATGACAATACGTCATTATACTCTGCTAACCAAACATTGCAAGAAAAAAGTCTCCTTTCATAAAATTTTCTTTTAGCTTTTTTATACTCTATAATGGATTTCATCGAATTAAGAAATTACTCTTTTGCACAAAACATTTTTCGCCCCTCTTAAATTTTTTTGTGTTACACTATAAGTTGGGCAAAGAAAACCTACATATTGAAGTTATACTTGAGAGGAGTTTGGTCATCAATGATCACAATGGATGATATTATTCGTGAAGGTCGTCCTACTTTACGAAAAGTGGCCGAAGAAGTCACTTTTCCTTTAAGCGATGAAGATAAAAAATTAGGAAAAGAAATGATGGAATTCTTGGAAAATAGTCAAGATCCACAAAAAGCCGAAGAACTACAGCTGCGAGGCGGCGTGGGACTTGCAGCCCCACAAGTCGATGTAGGAAAACGGATAACCGCGGTACTGGTACCTAGCATGGATCCAGACAGTGATGAACCTGAATTTAAGGATGTATTATACAATCCCAAAATTTTGAGTCACTCTGTACAACAAGCTTGCATGGGCGAAGGAGAAGGCTGCTTGTCAGTAGATCGTGACGTCGCAGGATATGTTGTACGTCAAGCAAGAATTACTTTACGTTACTACAACGCAGAAGGCGAAAAGAAAAAAATTCGTTTGAAAAACTATCCAGCAGTCGTTGTGCAACATGAGCTTGACCACTTAAATGGGGTCCTTTTTTATGACCATATTAATGAAGATAACCCATTTGCTCTAAATGAAGGCGTACTGGTTATTGAATAACAAAAAGTCATCAGCCGTAAAATATTCAACGGTTGATGACTTTATTTTTTTATAAAAAGTGATTTTTCTACTCTGTTGGTTTTGAATTTGTTATTTTAACTGGCTCTAAGTTTGCTAGTGTAAGGATCAGAAAAGGGATAAAATCTCTTTTCAATTTTAACTATCCACCGTTTATCTTAACTTCCTGTTTCTAGCTCAATAGTGCTTAGCTAAGTATTAAAATAAACAATAGATGGATCTTAATTTCCTTGGGCTAAGCTGGCTTTATGTTCTTCTTTGATTTGGTCCAATAATTCCGGATCTTCGATCAAATCTAAGGCGGTTTTGGCTAATAGTTCTGCCGCAATTGCGATTGAATTTAAACCTTTTTCGCTACAAGCTGCTTGCTTAAACTCTTCAGAGTGATTGACAATGTAGTCGTCTGCAATTGATACATTAGGCTGAATCGTAGGAATCACTTGGCTGACATTTCCTACATCAGAAGAGCCAAAGGTTTCTTTAGGTGTAAAATCACATTCTTCTTCTGGAACGCCTGCTTCTTTGGCGTGGCGATAAAACACATCATCAAATGAAGGCGTGATAATTACATCATCCACGGCATTTTGAAAACGACCAAATTCATAAGTTGCTCCCACAGCAGTTGCTGCGCCTTTGGCTACATTTTCAACTTTATCATAAACCTCATCTAAGGTCGCCCGGTTTTTAGCACGCAGATAGATTCTACCTGCTGCATATTCTGGAATAACGTTGGCCGCGGTGCCGCCATCCGTAATAATTCCATGAATATTGACATCTTTAGGCAAATATAAACGTAAACCATTAATCCCATTAAACGTTTGAATCAGTGCTTCTAAGGCACTAATTCCTTTTTCCGGTGCACCAGCTGCGTGCGAAGCAACCCCATGAAATTTTACATCAACTGGATCACAAGCTAAACCATGAGAAGTTTTGATATAACGATAACCCGGATGAACACAAAGGGCCGCGTCAACATCTTTAAAATAGTCTTCCCGTACAAAACTACCTTTAGCTGAACCATTTTCGCCCCCTTCTTCACCAGGAGTTCCATAAACTCGAACTTCACCACCCACTTCATCAATCACTTGTTTTAGAGCACTGGCAGCCAAAACGGAATAGGTACCAAATAAGTTGTGCCCACAAGCATGACCAATGCCAGCTAAAGCATCATACTCTGCTAAAAAAGCCAACGTAGGCCCCTCTTTGTCTGCTTTATACCGTGCATCAAAGCCCGTCGGATGTCCTGCAACATCTTTTTTTACCTCAAATCCTTCTTTTTGTAACTGGCCGACTAAAACATCTGAAGAATAATCCTCGTGATTACTAGTCTCTGGATGATTATGAATGGCTAGAGCTAGTTCTTTATACAGAGGTAGCCGTTCTTGGATAAATGACTGAATTATTGTATCTTTTTCATTTCTAGCTGTCATCTAAAATCCCTCCTATTTTCTACCAAATTCTTCCCATGCTGGGATATCTGCGCCATTAGATGTTTCTTCGATTACTTCTGCTGTTTGTTCTGATTGATAGGCGTCGACAACTTTTTGATAGACTTCGTTATCTTCGTCTTCTTTTCTAGCTGCAATGATGTTCACGTAAGGACGCGAAGTTTCATCAACTGGTTCTAAATAAATTGCATCGTCATTTGGTGAAAGGCCAGCGTCTACTGCCATACCACTATTAATCACTGAAACATCGACATCTTCCATCGCACGTGCAGTTTGGGAAGCTTCCAACTCTGTGATATTGAGATCTTTTGGATTTCCTGTAACGTCAGAAATTGTTGGATTTTGAACATCGTCATCCAGCTCGATTAAATTAGCTGTTTGTAATAGTTTCAAAGCCCGTCCACCATTGGTCACATCATCGGGGATCGCTATTTCTGCACCATCTTCTAATTCGTCCAAATCTTCAATCTTTTCCGAATAAATTCCTAATGGAGCATTAACCGTATTTCCGATCGATACCAAATCTGTCCCGCGTTCTTCATTATAGTTATCCAAGAAATCTTGGTGTTGGAAGGAATTAAGGTCGATGTCGCCGTTTTCTAAAGCAGTATTCGGCTGACTATATTCAGTAAACTCTACATATTCCAAATCGATCCCTTCATCAGCTAACCGTTCTTGTACGTCATCCCAAACATCTGTATCTGCACCAATCACACCTAGTTGAACCGTTGTATCTTCTGCGTCATCTGCTGAACCTTGCCCGTTACTACAGCCAGCAACAACAAAAAGCGCTGCAACTGCTAAACTTAACAATCCTTTTCTCTTTCTCATTAAACATTCCTCCCGTTTTTAATGACTCACTCTTCTTATTAACCAATTACTAACTGCTTGGCTGATAAATACGATAATTAAAATGATAACAACTGCAACCAGAGTAACATCTGTTTGGAAGCGATTATAACCTCTGGTAATCGCTAGGTTCCCTAATCCGCCAGCACCAACAGCTCCAGCCATTGCTGTAAGACTGATGACATTAATAATCGTTAAAGCAGAAACGCGAATAATACCAGGTAAACCTTCACGTAAATAGACCCGAAAAATAATACCAAACGGACTGGTCCCCATCGCTTCTGCCGCTTCGATGACGCCCGGGTCAACTTCTAACAAAGCCACCTCAATTTGCCGAGCATAAAAAGGAACAACGCCGACGATCAATGGAACCAAGGCAGCTGTCGCACCAATCGAAGTTCCCACGATAAAACGGGTAAAGGTAACCAACAAGGCTAACAAAATAATAAAAGGAATCGAACGAACCGTATTGACAACTTCATCTAAGATATTAAAAAATACAGGTTGTTCTAACAATCCGCCGGGTCTAGTAACAACGAGTAAAATACCGAAAATAAGCCCTATAACACCTGCTATTAACGAGGTATAAACGGTCATATAAATTGTTTCTTGAGTTGCTTCAATAAATTCATCGGGAATATCCATAACATTAGGTAAATATTGTTCAAGTAAATCTTGCATATTAAACGCCTCCTTCCGCTTGTTTTAATATGTTGACATAGACCCCTTCACTTTTCAGATACTCAAAAGCTTTTTGTCTTTGTTCCAATTCTCCTGACAAGTTTACAATTAAGCTTCCTAGAGGCGTGTCTTGGATAATTTCAACATTGCCGTATAAAATATTAGTGGTTACTTGAAATTGGCTGAATAATTCCGCGATTAACGGTTTACTCGTCTGGTCACCTACATAAGACAGTTCGACTAACCATTCGTTTTCTCCCAACTTCGAGAAACTATCACTACCTAAAATCGTATCCAGCGCTTGATCAATATGTGTCGCGGTTCGGATAAAATCTTTAGTCAATGGTTTTTCTGGTTGACTGAAAATTTGAATGCTGCCCCCTCGTTCAATAATTTCTCCTTCTTCCATGACGGCCACTTTATTACAGATCTCTTTGACCACTTGCATCTCATGAGTGATGATTACAATGGTCAAGCCTAATTGTTTATTTAGTTTTTGCAATAAAGATAAAATTTGCAAGGTCGTTTTAGGGTCTAGCGCACTGGTTGCTTCGTCACACAATAAAATTTCTGGATCATTAGCCAATGACCGAGCAATCGCTACCCGCTGTTTTTGTCCCCCAGATAATTGACTAGGATAGGCATTAATTTCTTCGGATAGTCCGACTAAATCTAATAACTCATTGACTTTTTGTCTACGTTCTTTTTTTGTAGTTCCTGAATATCTCAAAGAAAAGGCTACATTATCAAAAATCGTACGATTGTTCATTAAATTAAAGTGTTGAAAGATCATCCCAATTTTTTTGCGCTTAGCTCGTAATTCTTTAGGTTTAAGAGAACTGTAGTCCGTCCCATTTACTTCAACGACTCCTTCAGTAGGTTCTTGTAACAAATTTATCACTCGGACTAATGTACTCTTGCCAGCGCCAGAGTATCCAACAATCCCATACACATCGCCTTGATCCACTGAAAGATCAACGTTTTTGACCGCTGGGATTTCACGGTTTCCTTGGCGAAAAGTTACTGAAATATCTTTTAATTCAATCATTTATAACCTCTCCTTATCTACTTAAAAAACTTTTATTCGTTTGTCTTATAAAAAAAGTCCTCAAGAAAACAATCAATTATCTGTTTTCTTGAGGACGCCTAAAGCGCGGTACCACCTCAATTAAGCTGTATAACCAGCTTCTCTTTATCCGGACATGTGGACACAAACAAGATATCGGGTTGTAACCGTCATCTCCTCGTTTAGTAACTTAAAGATGAATCACTCGATGGCCATTTTCAAAAGGCTGTTTTTCTCCTTCTCAGCTAGCGGAGTTTTCTGTAAAAAACGTCACCTATTTACTTACCATGTCTTCGTTAATTATTTAATAAAAAAAGTCCTTTTACCGGTATTTGCGTTTACCAGTAAAAGGACGAATAGTCGTGTTACCACCTTTTGTTCAGAAGTTAAAACTTCCCTTAGCCCGACATTTTCAACTTTATGAAAGATCGGTGTTCTTTTTAACGGTAGAACTTCCGAGCATGCCTACTTATCGACACGCTATCCTCCTAGGCCATTTTCAACTTTTCATGACTTAACTCTTTTCACCAACCAGAGTCTCTCTTTAAAGCATCCAAGTTTACTTCCCTAATCTGCGGATATTATTTTTCTTATCAATGTGATCAATTTACCGTATCTTATAAGAAATGTCAACACTAACTGCTTATTTTTTAGGATGAATATAAGATTCCTTGCTTAGCCAAAGCTTGTTTAATTGTTTCAAAAGTCTCTTGATCTGGTGCAGCAATAGTATGAAGATGAATCCCATTCGTTAATTGTAGTAAAAAGTTTGCTTGAGAAGCTTCATAGTTTTGCATAAAAGCTTCAACATCAGACTGATCTTTAATATATAAATTTCCTACAATTTCGCCATAAAGATCGTGTTCAATAATGACATCGATAATTTCACCGCCTAAAGAAACAATAGCCTCTAGCTCTTGGCGTGTTTGTTCTTTGGTGTGCTGCACTACTACTTTTGCTAAGTAACCCTTTTGATCATAAGCCATTCTGTAACCTTTGGCGCTTGCGATAATTTCTTCTCCGGCGGCGCGTAAAAGTGCGATATCGCCCACAATAATTTGACGACTGACGCCAAATTTTTGAGCAAATTGGTTAGCGCTAATGGCTTCAGAAGATTGTTGCAACAAATCAAGTAATGCTTTACGCCGCTTTTGACCATCCATAGCTATTCCCCCAGTTGATTTTTTTGCATGCGTTGCACATGTGCCATCATATCTTTAAAGGTTTCTATAATTGCTTCTTCATATACAGTATTCGTTACAGCTTTGCGAACTTGCGCGAGTATTTCTTCATATCGTTTCGTATCAAAAAAGTCTTCATTATTATTTGTTTTGATTTGCGCAATGTTAGTGGTTGCTGCCATCCTTTTTTCTAACAACCCGGCGATTTGCCAATCTAACTCATCGATTATATCTTGTTGTTGTTTTAAAGGTGTCACTTCCTGGGGATCCAATTCAATCGTTTTTATTACAGTTGCTGGATTGCCAGCAATGACTACATTATCAGGAAAAGATTTCGTTACGACACTTCCAGCCCCCACAACCACATTGTTACCTAATGTAACGCCGGGTATAATGACAGAGCCACCACCAATCCATACATCATTACCAATAGTGATCGGACTTCCGTCTTCTAAGCCGCTTTTTCTTTTTACTGGGTGCAGTGGGTGGGATGCTGTGTATAATTTAACGTTAGGCGCTAACATGCAATCATCCCCAATGGAGATCGGACAAATATCAAGCAGCACGCAATCGTAATTCGCATAAAAATTTTCCCCAACTGATATATTATAGCCATAATCAAAGCGCAGTGTTGGTTCGATATGAACATGGTTTTCGGCATGACCAAAAGTTTCTTTTACTAACTGTCTACGAAGCGCTGGATCATCTTCGCGATTGATCAAAAGTTGTTGTTTTCTAGCCGCTTTGCGGTCCGCCGCTAATTCTGGATCGGCTGAAAAATACAATTCACCAGCAATCATTTTTTCTTTTTCTGTACGTTCAGACATAACTTACTCCTCACACTATATTCTTTTTAGTCCGTTTTTGTTACTGAAATTCTTTTTTCTATCATACAATAACTATCCCTATTTGTCTTTGCTTTCATTTTAAACAAACTTGATGAAAAAAATCACAAATTTTAGCTTTTTCCTTAAATTTTTGTGACACCTTAGACAAAACATGGTAAAATTAGCCTAATTGAAATAATAAGCGAGGTGAACAAAATCATGTTAGCAGCTATTATATATTGGGGCCTTATTTTGATTAACATTGCTTGGCTAGCACTTAGTTTGTATTTTTCGATCTTCTATTTAGTACGTAAAGAAAACGGAAATCTATGGGCATTTGGACTTTTGAATGTTCTTTCAGCAGTTGTGCTTTGGGTCACAATGCTTATTTATAATACTTGGGGCTGGGGCATTACCCAATACTCAAGTCTGATCTATTTAATCTTAGGGCTTTTGCTTGGTTTAACAGTTATTCAAGCTATCTTAGGTCGTGAACCTAAAGAAACTAAAGCAGCCTGAATGACTTAAACAATGAATATTGGTCTGATTTTAGTTGACAATGTCCCTTTTTTCTTCTAAAATCAGAGCGAGTTGAAATTTGAATAAAAGATACCTTTGAACAGGTAGAGGTCGCAAATTTCATTAACCCTGTGGAGTGGAGCAGCACGTAGAAACAGGACTAGGGAAATTGGCCGAAACGATTTTTTCTTGCTTGAATCAATCGTTGGGACGCAAGTAAACAGCTTGCGTACTGTCTTAGCACAAGCTAAGGTGCGCTATGTTTTGTGAGAAGTTTGTTGACAAAATGTCTGCAGTCGTTTTCCAATCATGGAGTACGACTGTTTTTTCTTTATATTGCTTGTGTGTTTTCAAAATTCATCACTCAAAAAAAGAGGGAGAATGAAAACATGAAAAAAAATTATTGGCTATTATTAGTGTCTTTATTTATGGTGTTGTTTGGCGCCACAGCGATAGCAAACGCAGATGAAAAAACCCCTGATGATCAGTTTAGGGTAGGAATGGAAACTGCTTATGCGCCTTTTAACTGGACACAAACCAACGATCGTAATGGAGCTGTACCTAAAAGCGGTGATTCGAATTCTTATGCTGGAGGATACGATGTCCAGATGGCTAAAAAAATTGCCGAAGGAATGGATAAGGAATTGGTCGTTGTCCCAATTGAATGGGATGGTCTTGTACCAGCCTTAAATTCTGGTCAAATTGATGCAATTGTTGCTGGAATGTCGCCAACCGAAGAACGTCGTAAAGAAATCGACTTTACCGATCCTTATTATGAATCAGATTTAGTTGTTGTCACACGTCAAGACAGCGATTATGCGGATGCAAAATCGCTTGATGACCTTAACGGGGCACAAATTACTGCGCAACTAAACACTTTCCACTATTCTGTAATTGATCAAATCCCCGGAGTAGATAAGCAACAAGCACAAAGCGACTTTTCTGCTATGCGGGTAGCTTTGTCCTCGGGAATTATCGATGGCTATGTCAGCGAACGCCCCGAAGGTGTCACTGCAACTAATGTCAATGATGATTTGACAATGGTTGAATTCGATGAAGGAGAAGGCTTTGAAACAGCCCCAGAAGACATCCAAGTGGCTGTGGGTATGCGCCAAGACGATCCTGATTTAAACCAAGTCAATGACATTTTAGGTGGCATTCCAGAAGATGAACGAACTCAGATTATGGACCAAGCAGTAGAAGATCAACCCTCTTCGTCCGATAGCGCAGATGGAGAAGAAGAGTCTAGCGGATTGCTAGCTACATTCAAAAATATCATATCAGAATACGGGATGCTCTTCTTAAGAGGCGCCGGTTTGACGCTGGTCATCGCCATCTTCTCTACCATCGCTGGGACTATAATTGGTTTATTAATTGGTATTTTTAGATCGACACCAGAATCAGAAAGTCCCCTTTTACGTGCCTTGCAAAAAATTGCTAATGGAATTTTGCGTATCTATATTGAAGTTTTCCGTGGTACGCCGATGATGGTACAAGCAATGGTCATCTTTTATGGGGTAGCTTTGCTATTTTCTATCGATATGAATCGTACAATCGCTGCTTTATTAATCGTGTCTGTCAATACAGGCGCTTATATGTCTGAAATCGTACGTGGTGGCATTTTTGCGGTTGACGAAGGACAGTTTGAAGCTGCTCAAGCGATTGGTATGACACACGGACAAAGTATGCGTAAAGTCATTTTACCTCAGGCGATCCGTAACATTTTACCTGCTATTGGGAATGAAACAGTTATCAATATCAAGGATACTGCTGTTTTAAGTGTCATCAGTGTAGGGGATCTTTTCTTCCAAGGAACCGCGGCGGCCGGAACGAACTTACTATTTTTCCAAACCTTTACGATTGTAGGAGCAATTTATCTAGTCATGACCTTAACAGCTACCGGATTATTGCGACTAATGGAAAAGAAAATGGACGGTCCCAATTCTTATAATAAAATAGAAGAAACGACTACAGGACACGAATAGGAGGTCACACATGACAGCAATTATCGAAATTAACCATTTAAAAAAGAATTTTGGCGAAAATGAAGTATTAAAAGATATTTCTACTACAGTTAATAAAGGGCAAGTGCTATCCATTATCGGAGCTTCTGGCTCAGGGAAATCGACCTTTTTACGATGCATCAACTTATTGGAAAAACCGACGGGTGGACAAATCCTTTATAAAGGCGAAAATGTGCTGGAAAAAGGATATAGCCTACCAAAATATCGTACCCATCTAGGCATGGTGTTTCAATCTTTTAACCTATTTGCCAACATGGATGTACTAGAAAATTGTATGACTGGACAGACCACTGTTTTAAACAGAAAGCCAGAGGAAGCTAAAAAGATTGCACTAGAAAATTTAAAAAACGTAGGCATGGAACAGTTTGTCTCTGCCAAACCTGCTCAATTATCTGGTGGACAAATGCAAAGAGTAGCGATTGCTCGCGCCCTTTCTATGAACCCCGACGTTCTACTTTTTGACGAACCAACTTCAGCGCTTGACCCGGAAATGATTGGTGAAGTATTAAAGACTATCCAAGACTTAGCTGAAACAGGTCTAACTATGGTTATTGTGACACATGAAATGAGCTTTGCTAAAGACGTTTCTGATCGAGTGATTTTTATGGATCAAGGCGTGATCGCCGAGCAAGGAACTCCTGAAGAAATATTTGATCATCCAAAAGAAGTTCGAACGCGAGAATTTTTACACCGAATCCGTAGTTAAATCAATAGGAACTGAAGATAAGAGATCCCGGCAATGTGAATTTTACAAACGAGTGTTGGCTTGCTTTTGCCACTACTCGTTGTAAAAGATGCAGACGTAAGCAATTTTACATGGATCATTGCTGGAAAGTATCGATTGTCCCAGTTCCTATTTTTTTGAAAATAATTTAGAAAATTAAAAAGATTTTTTCACTTTATAATTGCTATTTCTAATTGATTTTGTTAAGTTGTTAGTTATAATATTGTGAAAGAAGTTGGTTGATTTGAAAAAGAAGCTATTATTTAGAGATTATTTAACCATTGGTTCCATGCTCTTCGGCTTGTTTTTTGGCGCAGGAAATTTGATTTTCCCAGTCCATTTAGGCCAAGAAGCTGGAGCAAATATTACCGCAGCTAATTTAGGTTTACTAGCTACAGGTGTCGGCTTACCTTTTTTAGGAGTTATCGCGATGGGCGTTTCGCAAAGTAGCGGGGTATTTGAGTTGTCCTCACGAGTTAATAAACCTTATGCCTATATTTTTACTATTTTGCTTTATCTCGTTATCGGACCTTTTTTTGCTCTGCCGCGTTTGGCCACAACTTCTTATGAAATTGGGATCGCACCACACGTTCCTAGTGGGCAACAAGGTCTTGTGTTAGCGATTTTTAGTGTTTTATTTTTCGTTACAGCCTGGTGGTTTTCTAGAAAACCCTCGAAGATTCTTGATTATGTCGGTAAATTTTTAAACCCAATCTTTTTAGTTCTATTAGCTATTTTACTGATACTAGCATTTGTTAATCCGTTAGGAGGAGTCGCTAGCGCTCCTGTACATCCAGACTATTACAGTGGTGCTTTTTCAGGTGGATTTATTGAAGGCTACAATACCTTAGATGCGCTCGCTTCATTAGCGTTTGGTATTTTGATCATAGAAGCAATTAAAAATCGCGGAATCAAAGAACCTTCGACCATTGCCGTCGATACTATAAAATCTGGTACCATTAGTATTGTTTTAATGGGGATTATTTACAGTCTTTTATCTTATATGGGGACTATGAGTTTAGGTGAATTTCCTGTCAGTGAAAATGGCGGAGTTGCTTTAGCCCAAATATCTCAATATTATTTAGGCACCTATGGCAGTATCGTATTGGCGCTGATTGTTATTGTTGCTTGTTTAAAAACGGGAATTGGTTTGATTACCTCATTTTCTGAAACTTTTTCTGGGTTGTTTCCTAAATATAAATATTTATTTTTTGCAACACTCGTTAGTGCTATGGCTTGTTTATTTGCTAACGTTGGTTTAACCAAAATCATTGAATTAGCCACACCTGTCTTAATGTTTTTATATCCTTTGGCAATGACTTTGATCATTTTAGCGATTATTGGACGACTATTTAATAATGATCGTCGAGTATACCAAATTACTACCTTATTTACTTTGATTGCTTCAATTATTGACGGTTTGAATGCCGCTCCGCCAGCAGTAAGTCAAACGGGGATTGCCCAAACCTTCATTCAACTAGGCGAACAATACTTCCCGCTATTTTCAATTGGTATGGGATGGGTATTACCAGCTTTAGTCGGATTTATTATTAGTTTAGTCTGGTATGCAATTACCCGACATAAACATGCTTAACGCTCAACTATTTTATCCACCAGAAAAACTGGTGGGTATTTTTTTACAAAAAAATACCCGTTGGCGACGTAACCAACGGGAACGGAGTAAATAAAAAGTGAAAAAGTTGTTTAAGTTTACCTTGCAACTATGATTACAGTATAAAAGATAGTTATGAAGAAATTATGACTAAAAGTTATTGAAAATTATAATTTGTGCAAGTCTTACATTATCTCGCAAGTTTTACATTTTTTCCGCTAGGAGATAAAATACTAACTTTATCAATCATATTAAGAGAAATCACGCGTATTAATTGCGGATTGCTTTTTAATTTTATAGCAATTTGATCTTTATTTGTATTCTTACCTACAGTCCAACCGACAAGCACTTCAAATTTATCCACTTTTTCAGTTTTTAACTGTAGTATTAATAAACTATTTTGTAACCCAGCTTCTTGTAATTTGGCATGAATATTTGCCAAATTTTCTTTTTCAACACGTTTATCATGGTCATCGCTTAAAAAATTATCTAACAATGTAGTAGAATATAACAGAATAAATTTTCCTAGTTTATTTAAAACTTTAGGCTTTTTTTCCATAAGTTATCTCTCCTTTACATTTAAGCTTCTTCTTTAAAGCGGTTTAACCATGGCTTAAGTCCTTCCATCAGCATTCGATAGGTCTTTTCAAATTGACCAGAATACCATGGATCAGGAATTTCCTGCTGTTGTTTTCCTTTGACGACTTCCATATACAAATGAACTTTATCAGCCATTCCCTGTGGTGCGCGGTTGATTAAATCAGCCACATTTTGGTCATCCATCCCGATAATCCAATCGAACATATAATAATCTTCGCTAGAGATAGGCCGCGAACGCATGTTAGTAAAATCAACGCCTTCACGTTTTAAAATGGCTTGGGTACCAGGGTGAGGCAGGTTCCCTTCTTCCCAACTACTAGTACCTGCTGAATCTACTTGTAATATGTATCCTCTTTCTTTACTGTATTGCTTCATCAAACCTTCCGCCATTGGGGAGCGGCAGATATTTCCTAAACAAACAAATAAAACTTTTGGCATATACTTCTCCTTTATTTTACTTCTTAGTCTAATTTATCCTGGTAAGGATAATGGAAATGTTCATAAGAGCGAATGGTAGCAATTCTACCTCTCGGCGTACGCTTTAAAAATCCTTTCTGAATCAAAAAGGGTTCATACATATCTTCTACTGTCTCTTGTTCTTCACCTATATTAACCGATAATGTACTCAATCCAACAGGTCCGCCACCATATAATTCAATCATCGTCTTAATTAATTTTTGATCAATATAATCTAGCCCTGCACTATCAACCTGCAATAGCGATAAAGCCCTATCCGCAATTTTTTGATCAATCACACCATCTGCTTGTACTTGAGCAAAGTCACGAATTCGTTTTAATAAACGATTGGCAACCCGCGGCGTACCACGAGATCGTCTTGCAATCTCAACTGCTCCTTCTGTAACAATTTCTGTTTGAAAAACAGTCGAAGACCGTAAAACAATTTCTTTCAGATCTTTTTCCTCATAGTATTCCATATGAGAGATAATACCAAAGCGATCTCTTAATGGGGCAGAAAGCATCCCTGCTCTGGTTGTGGCGCCGATCAAGGTAAATGGCGGTAAAGGAAAATGAACTGGATGAGCAGTTGTCCCTTGCCCTACCATAATATCTACATAAAAATCTTCCATTGCTGAATACAACATTTCCTCGGCTACCCGAGGCAATCGATGGATTTCATCTATAAATAACACATCGCCTGGTTCTAATTCATTCAATGTTGCAATCAGATCCCCTGGTTTTTCGATAGATGGGCCACTTGTAGTGCGTAAGTGAACTTCCATCTCATTAGCAATTACCATGGCCATTGTTGTTTTTCCTAAACCAGGTGGGCCATACAACAGTACATGGTCAAGAGCTTCCTCTCTATTCTTGGCTGCCTTGATATAGATCGTCAATTCGTCTTTTACTTTGTCTTGGCCAATATATTGCGATAAAAATTGGGGGCGCAAAGATTTTTCATAAATTTCTTCTTCTTGGTTTGCATTTGGCGAACTTATTCGTTCTGTCATATCACCCCTCCTTCCGTTTAAAAAATAAAGTGATAATTATTTTTTCATCATTACTTTCAATGCCATCCGCAAATATTCATCGGTAGTCATTGGTTCTTCTTGTTGCAATATTTTATAAACTTTCTTGATTTCCTTATCAGTATAACCTAAAGCTTGTAAAGCTTCCATTGATTCATTTAGCGCTGGATTTTCTTGTGTCTGTGTCGTATTTTTATTTGTCGTTGGCGCTTCTTCCAGCTTACCTTGCAAATCTAAAATTAATTGCTGGGCAGTTTTTTTACCGACACCAGGAAATTTTGTCAAAAAAGTGATATTGGAAGATTCAATTGCTGTGATTAGCCCTTCGTGGTCTTCATTTGCCATAATTGCCAGCCCACTCTTAGGTCCGATTCCAGAGACACTAATCAAACGTAAAAATAATCTTTTTTCTTCCAACGTGTTAAAGCCATATAATGTATGCGCATCTTCTCGAATGACTTGATGAACAAAAACTTTTATTTGTTGATTCATTTGATCACTGTATTGATAAGGGTTTCCTACAGCGATTAGGTAGCCAATACCATTATTTTCTATAACGATATAAGCAGGATGGATCTCTGTTAAATTTCCAATTATATATTCGTACATAATTTTTCCTTTCTGCACGTATGTTCCCTTATTATAACACAAACCATAGTAAAATAAAAAATCCGCTTTAAATTAAAGCGGATTTTTTATAAGGGCCTTTCTTAGCTATTCTACATATTTCACGTAATCGCCATATCCCTTTTTGTCCATGTCATTTAAAGGGACGAACGTTAAAGCAGCTGAGTTAATACAATAACGCAAACCACCTTCTTCTTTTGGACCATCATTAAAAACATGACCTAAATGCGAGTCTGCTTGGCTACTTCTTACTTCCGTCCGTGGTTGTGCTAAAGTAAAATCAGCTTTTTCTTGGATACTTGAACCAGGTATGGGTTGAGAGAATGACGGCCAGCCGCAACCAGCATCATATTTACTCGATGAAGCAAAAAGTGGTTCTCCACTTACCACATCTACATAAATTCCCTTTTCATAAAAGTCATCATATTTTCCAGAAAAAGGGCGCTCTGTCCCATTTTCTTGTGTTACTTCATAAGCAGTAGAGGAAAGCTGTTCTTTTAAATCTTTTTTCGTATATTCAGACATTTAATCACCTTCTTTAGCTACATTTTCTCTTGTTTAAGATAATTTGTCTAATTTTTTGCATTTTCTGCTTTATCTTACGACACAAAAAAAGAACTCCGTTATCGGAGTTCTTTTTGACTTGCGTGGCGACGTCCGACTCTCACAAGGGGATAACCCCTCACTACAATTGGCGCTAAGAAGCTTAACGACTGTGTTCGGCATGGGAACAGGTGTCTCCTTCTTGCGATCGCCACCACACACAAAATCATGTTGAGTGAACCTTTCGTTCTCTCAAAACTGGATGAAAAACAACCGCCATTTGCAACCGAAAACCCTTGAACCTGTGGTTAAGTCCTCGATCGATTAGTATCCGTCCGCTCCAACCCTCACGGGTCTTCCACTTCGGACCTATCTACCTGATCTTCTTTCAGGGATCTTACTTTCTTTGAAGAAAGGGGAAATCTCATCTTGAGGGGGACTTCACGCTTAGATGCTTTCAGCGTTTATTCCTGCCCTACATAGCTACCCAGCGATGCCGTTGGCACGACAACTGGTACACCAGCGGTAGGTCCATCCCGGTCCTCTCGTACTAAGGACAGCGCCTCGCAAATTTCCTACGCCCGCGACGGATAGGGACCGAACTGTCTCACGACGTTCTGAACCCAGCTCGCGTGCCGCTTTAATGGGCGAACAGCCCAACCCTTGGGACCGACTACAGCCCCAGGATGCGACGAGCCGACATCGAGGTGCCAAACCTCCCCGTCGATGTGGACTCTTGGGGGAGATAAGCCTGTTATCCCCAGGGTAGCTTTTATCCGTTGAGCGATGGCCCTTCCATGCGGAACCACCGGATCACTAAGCCCGACTTTCGTCCCTGCTCGACTTGTCTGTCTCGCAGTCAAGCTCCCTTCTGCCTTTACACTCGTTGAATGATTTCCAACCATTCTGAGGGAACCTTGGGGCGCCTCCGTTACCTTTTGGGAGGCGACCGCCCCAGTCAAACTGCCCATCTGACACTGTCTCCCGCCACGCTAAGTGGCGCGGGTTAGAGTGGCCATAACGCAAGGGTAGTATCCCACTGATGCCTCCTTCGAGACTCGCGTCCCGAATTCTACGGCTCCTACCTATCCTGTACATGCGGTACAGACACGCAATATCAAATTACAGTAAAGCTCCATGGGGTCTTTCCGTCCTGTCGCGGGTAACCTGCATTTTCACAGGTACTAAAATTTCACCGAGTCTCTCGTTGAGACAGTGCCCAAATCGTTACGCCTTTCGTGCGGGTCGGAACTTACCCGACAAGGAATTTCGCTACCTTAGGACCGTTATAGTTACGGCCGCCGTTTACTGGGGCTTCAATTCGTACCTTCGCTTACGCTAAGCACTCCTCTTAACCTTCCAGCACCGGGCAGGCGTCAGCCCCTATACGTCATCTTACGATTTTGCAGAGACCTGTGTTTTTGATAAACAGTCGCTTGGGCCTATTCACTGCGGCTGCTCGTTAGAGCAGCACCCCTTCTCCCGAAGTTACGGGGTCATTTTGCCGAGTTCCTTAACGAGAGTTCGCTCGCTCACCTGAGGATACTCTCCTCGACTACCTGTGTCGGTTTGCGGTACGGGCCATTGCCTTCTTGCTAGAAGTTTTTCTTGGCAGTGTGACGCCAGAACTTCGGTACTTAAATTTCCCTCCCCATCACAGCTGGTCGTTGACAAGAAAAAGCCTTTCACTCTTTCTACGACTCACTGCTTGGACAGACCTTTCCATTCGTCTGCTTTCTTTTGCCTCCTGCGTCCCTCCATCACTCAAATGAAGACAACAGGTACAGGAATATCAACCTGTTGGCCATCGCCTACGCCTTTCGGCCTCAGCTTAGGTCCCGACTAACCCTGGGCGGACGAGCCTTCCCCAGGAAACCTTAGTCTTACGGTGGACAGGATTCTCACCTGTCTTTCGCTACTCATACCGGCATTCTCACTTCTAAGCGCTCCAGCAGTCCTTACGATCTGCCTTCTCTGCCCTTAGAACGCTCTCCTACCAATGCACCTAAGGGTGCATTCCACAGCTTCGGCAGTATGTTTAGCCCCGGTAAATTTTCGGCGCAGGGTCACTCGACTAGTGAGCTATTACGCACTCTTTCAATGATGGCTGCTTCTGAGCCAACATCCTAGTTGTCTGAGCAACCCCACCTCCTTTTCCACTTAACATACATTTAGGGGCCTTAGCTGGTGGTCTGGGCTGTTTCCCTTTCGACGATGGATCTTATCACTCACCGTCTGACTGCCGAGGCAAAATGAATGGCATTCGGAGTTTATCTGCATTCGGTAACCCGAAAGGGGCCCCTCGTCCAAACAGTGCTCTACCTCCATCATTCGTTCCTCGACGCTAGCCCTAAAGCTATTTCGGAGAGAACCAGCTATCTCCAAGTTCGTTTGGAATTTCTCCGCTACCCACACCTCATCCCCGCACTTTTCAACGTACGTGGGTTCGGTCCTCCAGTGCGTTTTACCGCACCTTCAACCTGGACATGGGTAGATCACCTGGTTTCGGGTCTGCGTCGACTGACTCAAAGCGCCCATTTCAGACTCGCTTTCGCTGCGGCTCCGTCTTTTTACGACTTAACCTCGCCAGCCAACGCAACTCGCCGGTTCATTCTGCAAAAGGCACGCTATCACCCATTAACGGGCTCTAACTTGTTGTAAGCACACGGTTTCAGGATCTCTTTCACTCCCCTTCCGGGGTGCTTTTCACCTTTCCCTCACGGTACTGGTTCACTATCGGCCACTAGGGAGTATTTAGCCTTGGGAGATGGTCCTCCCGGTTTCCGACGGCATTTCGCGTGTGCCGCCGTACTCAGGATCCGTTAAAACAAGTTGCCGGCCTTCGCCTACGGGGCTCTTACCCGCTCTGGCGGATCGTTCCAGATCCTTTGGCTGCCCTTTTTCTTGTGCTGTTAACGTCCTACAACCCCAAAATGCAAGCATCCTGGTTTGGGCTCTTCCCGTTTCGCTCGCCGCTACTCAGGGAATCGAGTTTTCTTTTTCTTCCTGCAGGTACTAAGATGTTTCAGTTCCCTGCGTCTACCGCTTGCCTGCTATGTATTCACAGATCAAGCCACATTCGATTAAAAATGCGGGGTTTCCCCATTCGGAAATCTCTGGATCCCAGCTTACTTACAGCTCCCCAGAGCATATCGGTGTTGGTCCCGTCCTTCATCGGCTCCTAGTGCCAAGGCATTCACCGTGTGCCCTTTTCTACTTAACCTTACTCGACCTTGCGGTCGAGGGACCAACGATGGTTCTATACTTTTAGCGATAAAAGCCCATCGATGGCCGCTTTTTTTTGAACTCTTTCAAAAACGCGTTCAACGCGATTCTCGGTTGGTGTTGATTGTTGTTTTTCTATCCAGTTTTCAAAGAACCAAAGTTTGAGAGTAAACCTCTCAAAACTGAACAAAGCGCAAACGATGTGTAAAACTTCCGTAATTTTTCCTTAGAAAGGAGGTGATCCAGCCGCACCTTCCGATACGGCTACCTTGTTACGACTTCACCCCAATCATTCATCCCACCTTAGGCGGCTGGCTCCTCTAATGAGGTTGCCGCACCGACTTTGGGTGTTACAAACTCTCGTGGTGTGACGGGCGGTGTGTACAAGGCCCGGGAACGGATTCACCGCGGCATGCTGATCCGCGATTACTAGCGATTCCGGCTTCATGCAGGCGAGTTGCAGCCTGCAATCCGAACTGAGAGAAGCTTTCAGAGATTCGCGCGGCCTTGCGGCTTGGCTTGCTCGTTGTACTTCCCATTGTAGCACGTGTGTAGCCCAGGTCATAAGGGGCATGATGATTTGACGTCATCCCCACCTTCCTCCGGTTTGTCACCGGCAGTCTTGCTAGAGTGCCCAACTGAATGCTGGCAACTAACAATAAGGGTTGCGCTCGTTGCGGGACTTAACCCAACATCTCACGACACGAGCTGACGACAACCATGCACCACCTGTCACTTTGCCCCGAAGGGGAAACGCGATCTCTCGCGTGGTCAAAGGATGTCAAGACCTGGTAAGGTTCTTCGCGTTGCTTCGAATTAAACCACATGCTCCACCGCTTGTGCGGGCCCCGTCAATTCCTTTGAGTTTCAACCTTGCGGTCGTACTCCCCAGGCGGAGTGCTTAATGCGTTAACTGCAGCACTGAAGGGCGGAAACCCTCCAACACTTAGCACTCATCGTTTACGGCGTGGACTACCAGGGTATCTAATCCTGTTTGCTACCCACGCTTTCGAGCCTCAGCGTCAGTTACAGACCAGAGAGCCGCCTTCGCCACTGGTGTTCCTCCATATATCTACGCATTTCACCGCTACACATGGAATTCCACTCTCCTCTTCTGCACTCAAGTGATCCAGTTTCCAATGACCCTCCCGGTTGAGCCGGGGCTTTCACATCAGACTTAAATCACCGCCTGCGCTCGCTTTACGCCCAATAAATCCGGACAACGCTTGCCACCTACGTATTACCGCGGCTGCTGGCACGTAGTTAGCCGTGGCTTTCTGGTCAGCTACCGTCATAGAAAAAGCATTGCCTCTTTTTCCTGTTCTTTGCTGACAACAGAGCTTTACGATCCGAAAACCTTCTTCACTCACGCGGCGTTGCTCGGTCAGACTTTCGTCCATTGCCGAAGATTCCCTACTGCTGCCTCCCGTAGGAGTCTGGGCCGTGTCTCAGTCCCAGTGTGGCCGATCACCCTCTCAGGTCGGCTATGCATCGTTGCTTTGGTGAGCCGTTACCTCACCAACTGGCTAATGCACCGCGGGACCAGCCATCAGTGACGCAAAAAGCGCCTTTTAGCTTTCTTTCAGGCGAAAGAAAGCCTTATGCGGTATTAGCACCTGTTTCCAAGTGTTATCCCCCGCTGATGGATAGGTTCCCCACGTGTTACTCACCCGTCCGCCACTCCGCTTCAAAAGAAACCGAAGTTTCGATCGAAGCAGCGTTCGACTTGCATGTATTAGGCACGCCGCCAGCGTTCGTCCTGAGCCAGGATCAAACTCTCATCTTGAATTTGATCGATCAACACCGTTGATCGTTTCAGCTCTTGTTACTTTTACGCTTGCGTCTTGCTTGCGTTGTTGTTAATGTTTGTTGCTTCTTTTAGAAGCGCCCTACACATTGGTTCGTTTGCTTGCTTTGTTCAGTTTTCAAAGGTCTACTTAATCGTTGCTGTGTTAGCTTAATAATACTATCACTTTTCCAACACATTGTCAAACGTTTTTTATTTTTTCGAAATAAGAATTTTAACAACGCTTTGTTGCAACTTAGTTATCATAACAGCTGATATATTATTTGTCAACTACAATTCAACTATTTTTCTAATAAAATTTTAAATAACTATTTGAAAGAAATAATCTAGTTGTTTGCGACAACGTTGAATACTTTACCACGTACTACATTGAAAAGTCAATCATAAATTTTCATTATTTCTTTTCATTTTTGAAATGCTGTAAAAAGAAAAGACAGCCTAATATATAAGCTGTCTTTTTTTCAAGCTTCTGCTGAACGATGGGGATCCTGAATACGTTTAAACATTCTTTCCATATCGTAATTATCAAAATGAATCAGTACTGGTCTTCCATGTGGGCAATTAAATGGGTTTTCACATTTTGCCAAATCTTTCAATAGTGCCTGTGCTTGAGGTTCATTTAAATAATGGTTGGCTTTGATTGACCTTTTACAGCTCATCATAATGGCAGATTTTTCACGAAACTTATGCACGCTTACTTCACCTGTAGTTAACAACATATCAATCATTTCTCGCGTAATTTCTTCCTCTTGTCCTTGCGGGTACCAAGTAGGATGAGCTCGTACAATAAAACTATTGGCACCAAACTCTTCTAAATAAATGCCGACTCCTTGTAATAGTTCAGCTTGTTCTTTTAAACGAAGAGCATCACTATTAGGATAGTCAAGTACAATCGGAACCAACATTTCTTGTAAATCTTCGGACACTTCTCCGATTTTTTTTCGGAAATATTCATATTTAATACGCTCTTGAGCAGCATGTTGGTCAATAATATATAATCCATCTTCACTTTGCGCAAATAAATACGTTCCATGCATTTGACCAAAGTATTCCAGTTGTGGGAAACGTTTTTCCGTTGGTTTTTCATCAATCAGCTTTTCCATCATCTGCCGGTTTTCTTTTTGATGGATATTTAATTCTGGGTGATCAGCCAGTGTTTCTTGCGTCTCTTTTTCAGGATACGCTTGTTCTTTTTCCACAGCCTCGGCTGAGGCATTTTTACTTTCAAGCGTATCTGCTTGACGATAAAACGTTGATGTATCAGCATCCGAAATGGTGTGCTCATAATTTTCATCAACTTTTCCACTTTTGTCCCCAGTTTTATCCACAGAGTTTTCCACAGGCGCATTTGCTGTTTCATTTACATAAAAATCACCCGTTTGTTTATCATAAGCTAAACTTGCATTTTCATTATTTTTGGCTTCTGCAAAATCCATTGACAGTTGTTGCGCTTTTTCCTGTTCATTATCTTCCCTAGAAAAGCTCAAATTATCAGCAGCATTAGGAATGAGGTTTTCTTCTCTTAGCCGCTCATTGATCGTTTTAGAAAGCAAGGCCGTCAATTCTTGTTCTTTTGATAAACGTACTTCCTGTTTAGTAGGATGAACATTGACATCTACTAATAACGGATCCATTTCGATTTCAACAACTGCAATTGGAAAACGTCCTACCATCAACTTCGAACCATAGCCATTAACAATTGCTTTATTTAACGCAAAATTTTTGATATAGCGTCCATTAACAATCGTTGATAAATAATTACGGTTGGCCCGAGTCACTTCGGGTAAGGTAACATATCCCTTGATTTTAAAATCCAAATCTTCCGCTTGGATTTCACGCATTTTCTTAGCAGTCTGCACACCATAAATTCCAGCAATCGTCTGTTTCAAATCACCATTGCCAGAAGTTGCCAACATTTGATTTCCTTCATGGACTAAGCCAAAGGCGATATTGGGATGACTTAAGGCTAAACGATTAACAATATCCCCAATATGAGCCAACTCAGTTTGCAATGTTTTGACATATTTTAAACGGGCCGGGGTATTATAAAAGAGGTTTTCCACCACAATTTTAGTACCTTGACGTAAAGCAGATGGCTGTTTGTCTTCGATTTCTCCCCCTCTTAGATAAAGATAAGTACCTTGTGCAGCATTTTTGGCCGCTGATTCAAAAGTGATTTCAGATACTGAAGCGATACTAGGCAAAGCTTCGCCGCGAAATCCCAGTGTTCGAATCCGAAATAAATCATCACGGCTGTGAATTTTACTTGTCGCATGACGTTTAAAGGCATTCTCCGCATCTTCTGGTTCAATACCTTCGCCGTTATCTGTAACCTGAATCTTTTTTAAGCCTGCTTCTTCGAGTAAAATATCAATCTGCGTACTATTGGCATCGATCGCATTTTCAATTAATTCTTTAACCACCGATGCTGGACGTTCAACAACTTCTCCAGCCGCGATTTGATTTGTAAGTCGTTCGGATAGCTCCTGGATTTTATTCTCCATTTACTTCCCTTCTTTCTATTCTTGTACCGATTGCTTCAGCTCGTATAATTTATTCAATGCATCTAGCGGGGTCATATCCAAAACATTTATAGCTTTTAACTGCGCCAATACATCAGACTCTTCTTCTGTAAAGTCATTAAATAAAGATAATTGTTGATCTTGTTCGGAACTTTCTGCAACTGAAGTTTCTTTGGGAATACCCTGATTTTGTAGTGTCTTCCCTTTTTCCAATGCTTGTAAAATGGTATCTGCTCTTTTTAGTAATTCTTCGGGTAACCCAGCAATTTTTGCTACATGGACCCCGTAACTTTTATCTGCTGGGCCTTCCATCATTTTATGCAGGAATACTAGATCGCCATCTTTTTCGACCGCACCTACATGAATGTTTTTCAACTGTGACAGTTCATCTTGTAAGACCGTTAGTTCATGGTAATGAGTAGAAAATAATGTTTTAGCACCAACATGTTGGTGGATATATTCAATAATTGCTTGAGCTAAAGCCATGCCGTCATAGGTAGCCGTTCCTCTTCCTAGTTCATCAAATAAAACTAGGCTGTTAGGGGTGGCATGCAATAACGCTTGATTAGCTTCCATCATTTCAACCATAAACGTACTTTGACCGGCAATTAAATCATCACTTGCTCCAATCCGAGTAAAAATGCGATCAAAAATTGGCATAACAGCAGATTCTGCTGGAACAAAGCAACCCATTTGAGCTAAAATCACCGTTAAAGCCAGTTGTCGCATATAGGTGCTTTTCCCCGACATATTCGGCCCAGTAATCAATAATATCAACGTTTCCTTGTCCATCTGGATAGAATTCGGAATATACTCTTGAGCGCCTAAAACTTTTTCTACTACTGGATGACGACCTTCCACTATATTCAATTCTTTACCGTCACTTAATTGCGGCCGAACATATTGATAACGTTCACTGACCACAGCAAAACCTTGTAACACATCTGCTTTACTAATCATTTTTGCTAAGCGTTGCAACCGGTCAATTGCTTTTTTGACTTCTTTGCGCACATTTAAAAATAATTCATATTCCAAATCAACAGATTGTTCTTCTGCTTCTAAAATCAGTTTTTCTAATTCTTTTAATTCTGGCGTAATAAAACGTTCTGCATTGGTTAAAGTCTGCTTTCGTTCATAGATTCCCTCTTCTAGATTCGCTAAATTAGCTTTAGTAATTTCAATATAGTAACCAAAAACTCGGTTATAACCTACTTTCAAGTTTTTTATACCGGTTTTTTTACGTTCTTTAGCTTCAAGTTCAGCAATCCATTGTTTCCCATTACGCATCGCTTCACGGTATTTATCTAATTGTTCATTAAAACCATCTTTTATGACATTTCCTTCAGTAATAGATAAAGGGGCTTCTTCACTAATAGATTGACCAATCAGCTCCACTAAGTCTGTCATTGGCTCCATACCCTCTAAAGTCTCAGTCCATTCCCCTTGATCGATCCCTTGTAAAATCGTACGAATGGCAGGGATTTGTTCTAATGAAGATTTCAATTGCAATAAATCTCGGCCATTGACATTGCCAAAAGCCACCCGTCCTGCTAAACGTTCAAGGTCATAAACCTTGGTCAAAGCTTCTTTTAAATCTTCTCGTTCAAAAAAAGCTTGCAGTAAACTTGCTACTTGGTCTTGCCGTTTTATAATTTCGCTTTGTTGAATCAAAGGACGATCCAACCATTGTTTTAACAAACGTCCGCCCATAGCAGTTTTAGTTTCGTCTAAAAGCCATAAAAGTGTCCCGTGTTTTTTACCCGTTCGAATAGACTCTTTTAACTCCAAATTGACCTTTGAATAATGGTCCATTTTTAAATAATGATCCACTTCATAACTTTGAGCTTTTTGGATATGATCCAGGCTGCGTTTTTGTGTTAAAGAAAGATATTGCAGTAATTTCCCAGTGACCTCTTTTTCCAAATCAGACACAAGCCCACTTGTTAAAAACTGAAATTCAGCGTTGGGTTCGTACTCTTCTTGTGACGAAAATACAACACCCAATCGTGTTTTTAACGTTTCTTTTAGTGATTCAGGTATTTCATTACTAGTTAAGACAATCTCTTTTGTCTGCAATGAAGAAGCTTCGTTTAACACGCTTTCCTCATCTTGCAATAGGGTACTACACAATTCTCCTGTCGTTAAATCAACATAGCTTAGTCCATATTGGGTTTTGTTAAAAGCCAACGCGGTTAAAAAGTTATTATCTTTTGCACTTACGCCCTTGCCTTCCATTAAAGTTCCGGGCGTAACTAATTGGATGACTTCTCTTTTAACCATGCCTTTAGTTGTTTTAGGATCTTCAACTTGCTCACAAATCGCCACTTTATAGCCTTGTTCAACTAGTATATCGATGTAATTTGACGCTGCATGATAAGGCACACCGCACATTGGAATAGGATCTTCAGCATTTTTATTGCGGCTAGTTAATGTTAATTCTAATAATTGCGCTACTTTTAAGGCATCATCATAAAATAATTCATAGAAATCACCCAAGCGATAGAACAAAAAAGCATCACGATATTGATCCTTGATGCTTAAATATTGTTCCATCATGGGTGTGTTTTTAGTCTTTTGAGGCATTCGTTTCTTCCTCCTCGATAGCATCGTTCACTCGTTTTTCAAAGTTCTCGGTAATATAATGCAAAAGATCATTGGCATCCAAGATTTTTTCGCGATATCTGATGACTAAAGGATGCGTTTCATACTCTTTTTTTAATCGGTCAATTTCAGCATTCGCTTGTTTTTCTGCTTCTGGTTTATCATAATGAGCAAATTGTACCGCCGCTTTTTGGACCTGTTTTATCTGCTCTTCTAAATCGTTTAATTGTTCATTTTGCAACGCTCGTTGTTGAATTTCTTGAAATTCTTTAATGGTGTCATGTTCACCTAATAAGTCAACTAAATGCTCAAGGGCTGCTTGTATTTCTGGTTCTTCATTTAAAAGGTCCAAAATTTACACCTCTATTCACCACGTTTTATGCTAAAAATGGTTGGTCTTCATTTATCAAAATCGGTTCGATACTTTTAGTAGTGCCGCTACGTGGATCAACCTCAATTAGACAAGCAGATAAAACACTACGTCCATTTTCGACCACTTCAAAACGTTTAGGCAAGGCCGTGATAAATTTTTCAATGATTGGTTCTTTTTTCATCCCTAAAATAGCATCATACGGACCTGTCATACCCACATCAGTCAGATAAGCAGTGCCACCCGGCAAGATCCGTGCGTCATTGGTTTGGACATGCGTGTGCGTACCGACTACAGCCGAAACACGACCATCCAGATACCACCCCATTGCCTGTTTTTCACTGGTAGTTTCTGCGTGAAAGTCAACGAATATGTAGGAAGTCCGCTTGGCAGCTATTTTAACAAGTTCATCTGCTTTTTCAAACGGGTCCTCAATATCTGCCATAAATGTGCGGCCTTGCAGGTTAATCACTGCCAATTCGATATCATTGACTTTCACAAAAGTAATTCCTGTGCCAGGCGCTTGTTTAGGGAAGTTAGCAGGACGGATCATTCGTTTAGCTTCTGAAATAAACTCAAAAATATCACGATTATCCCAGGCATGATTGCCTAATGTCACGACATCAATTCCCTCTTGTAGAAATTTTTTATAAATTTTTTCGGTGATTCCTCTGCCACCTGCAGCATTTTCACCATTGGCAATGGTCACTTGGGGGGCATATTCTTTTTTTAGTTTCGGCAAATATTCAGTGATCGTTTTTCTACCCAAAGACCCCACAACGTCACCTATAAATAAAATCCGCACACAATCTCCTCTTCTCTTTTTCTATCTTTTTCCTATTATAATCGTTTTATGTTTTAAAAAAAAGGTTTTGACTAGATTGTAAAATAAAACTTGAAAATTACCGCTTGTCTAATAACAAGAAACCTTTATACTTACTTCTACAAAAAGTGATTTTACTTGGTTTGTCATTAGCTGTTGATAAAAAAAAGACTTGTAAAGCTAGCTATTACCAGCTTTACAAGTCTAAATTTGCTTACGCTCTTTTTTTAACTGCTCTGTTTAAAAAGCCTAATTCATCCAATGCTTGCCAAATACCATCATGATCATTGTCATCTGTAATACGATCAGCATACAAAGCAACTTCTTTGGGAGCATTCCCCATTGCCACACCACAACCGGATGCTTGCAACATTTCGCGGTCATTCATACCATCGCCAAAAGAAACAATATCTTCTTGATCGATCCCTAAACGATGAGCGATCTCAAGAATCGTTGCAGCTTTAGAGCCACCTTTGGGAATCACATCTACGCCATTTTCATGCCAGCGCACAAAAGACAGATTAGGATATTTATCGTCAAAATAATTTTCCAATGATGTATCATAAAACGCTAGTCCTTGATATATATCTTCTCTTTGCGGAAAGCTATGATCTAAGTCAGGGGCAACAGAGCCCACTGAATGCATAGCGTTTTCTATAGTTGCCAAATTAAAAGAAGTATTCCGTTTATAAGCGTCAATCCCGACAAAGACAGTATCAATGCCTAAACCATTGGCTTCTTTTACAAAATGTTGCATTTCCATTCTGGGTAGTAAGTGTTTATAAACTTGATGATGATTTAAAAAAGCAGCTGACCCATTGCAAAGGATATAATTATCAAATTCTAATTGATAAATCAAATCTTGCGCCAAAAAACGTGTACGTCCCGTCGCCAGCGTTACAAAATGGCCTGCACTTCTTAGTTCTTGGAGTGCTTCAATGGTACTAGCTAAGGGACGCTTGTTCGAATCTAGCAATGTTCCGTCAATATCAAAAGCAAATAGTTTTCGTTTCATCGTATTGGTCAGGCTCTCTTTCGCTAAAATTTATGTTCACTTAATACTTAATCATAAATTTTAGCTAAATTCAATGGTCTTGTTTACTGGCCCCAAACTTCTTGGGTAATTTCAATGATTAAACGCAATTTGTCCCATTGTTGTTGTTCCGTTAAAATATTTCCTTCTTCAGTAGATGCAAACCCGCATTGTGGGCTGAGATTCAAACGTTCCAGTGGAACATATTGACTTGCTTCACGAATTCGATTGACAATGGCCTCTTTATCTTCTAATTTTCCGCTTTTGCTCGTAATTAAACCTAAAACAACTTGTTTTTCTTCTGGTACAAAACGTAGTGGAGCAAAATCTCCTGAGCGATCATCGTCAAATTCCAAGAAAAAGGCTTCCACATTTTCCTTACCAAACAAAGTTTGCGCAACTGGTTCATAACCACCTGAAGTAGCAAAAGTTGAATGATAATTGCCGCGACAAATATGAGTGGTCACGTGCAGATCTTCTGGCAGATCTTTTAATGCGGCATTATTTAACTGCAAATATTGCTCTTGGATTTCTTGCGTGTCGTAGTCCTCATTGGTCATATTTTGCCAAAAACCTTTATCTACCAACATTCCCCAGGTACAATCGTCCAGCTTCACATTCCGACAGCCTAGGTTATACAACTCTAAAATCGTTTCCCGATAAGCTTGAGCGATGTCTTGATACAAATCATTGCGATCGGAGTAATATTGGTCAATTTTTTCTTCGTTTTCTCCACGAACCAATTCTGCAAAAAACTGAGCCGGCGCTGGGATACTTTGGCGTACTTGCACATCTCCATTAGCAAGTTCATGGGCAAAGCTAAATTCCTTAAACACCGGATGATTGGGGTTAAATTTGACTTTCCCTTCCAAACGAGCAGAATCTGCACGCGTTTCTTCACCATGGAAAAGATAGCCTTGGTCCATGATATTATGTTCGACACCGGCTAATCCCCAGAAAAAATCTAGATGCCAATAACTACGTCGAAATTCACCATCGGTAATATATTTTAAGCCAATTTCTTTTTCTTTAGCGATTAATTTCGTAATTTCTTGATCTTCTACTTCCTGCAATTCTTGATACGAAATTTCTTTGGCGCCAAACTTTTCTCTAGCCTCTTTTAACGCTTCTGGTCGTAAAAAACTTCCTACAATTTCATAACGATTCACTGCATCTTGACTGACTACTTGTTGACTCATACTATCTCCTCCTTAATTTTGATTAAAAAATAAAAAAATCCTTAAAAGACAATTTGTCTTTTAAGGATGTAATAAACATACATGGTACCACCTTGGTTTTGTAAAAATATCGCTATTTTTACCTCTGTCTCCAATACGCTATAGTTATTTAATATTGAATTCTTGATAACGGAGAATACCGTGTATTCCTATTTTTTTCAGAATACCCACTCTAAAGCCATTTTCAAATTTGTGTCTTTCGCTTCTTTTCAGCTAATGAAGCTCTCTTTTAGAAATCCAAACAAATTCTACTTTCTTTATCGATGTGTTTTTAATATGTTATAAAGGATCTTAGCAAACCTGCGCTTTGTTGTCAACAATCTTCAGAATATTTCCATATTTTGTATCTAAGCTTAATCTACGTAGTCAGACTTCGTATTGTTTAACCAAGCGTAAACCAGACCAATCACCAGGCCGCCTCCTATGTAATTACCTAGTAATGCAAACAAAATATTATGGATAAGATTTGCTGTAGTCATTGTGCTTATTGCCCCATGCGAAGCAAAATAACCTAACGAAAATGCGGGGAAGTTTGCGATAACGTGTTCGTATCCTAAAAAAGCAAAGATAAAAATAATAAAGATAATGGCTAAAACTTTGCCTGCATCATCTTTCATTCGCAGACTAACTAAAACCGCTGTATTGACAACAATATTAGCAAAAACACCTTCAACTAAAATTTGAATTGTTGATTTCTCTAATTTATCCGCCAGCGAAGTAAACATGAAATTATCTGCTGGCAAATTTTGAAACGTACCCGTTAATGAAATTAAATAACCAAAAAAAATGCCACCAATTAAGTTAAACAAAATACAGGTAAATAAAATCTTCCCCGCTATTTTGATATCTATTTTTTTACGATATACCCCTACAGTCATGTAAAGCATATTGGAAGTACCTAATTCTGCATTCATATATAAAATCATTACTAATGACCAGCTGAACATAAACGCATATAAAAATTTACCAGAGCCTGGCGCTACTTCCTCTGCTTTCATTGCTGTACCAAATGCGATCGCCGTTCCTAATGTTAAAAATAAACAAGCTAATACTGCACGAACCGCATAACGCGTGTAGCTGCTCTCAATTAAATCTACCTTTTTTATAATTGAAGAATCTATTTTTTCAAATAATGCTGATATCGAATTCATTTCCTTTTCCACCTTTACTGTTTACTCCACGCTGGCTTGCCAACCATCGTATATATTTTAATGAGCTGGCATAGTTTTGTAAAGCAGTTTTGTGAAAAATAACACTTCCCTGAAAACGACCCTTATTTTTTTATTTCCTTACTTTCAGAATTCATCTTTGGCTGTTTATAGAATTTCCAACAAATTTTTCCTATCGCTTTTACAGTTAAATAAACAGGAAGAAGCATCATTTTAGAATCCCTTGTAAATCTCATGGAATGAATCCTAAAAAGACAAGCATAAAAAGTTTTTATTTTTTATTAACTGTCTTTACACCAACTTAGAGACAGTAAACTTGTTTACTATTCCTTCTTTTACTGGCTTGGAGCTGCCTCCTTGTTTGCGGTCCCTTGCTCCATCGAACTGATACCGATGAATACGTTGTCCTTGATTTAGCTAATTAAAAAAATAGTTTGTAAAACAAGTCCAAAAATGAGCAGCTATAGGAAATTTCTTGACAGAATGCTTAATATCAAGGTATAATACTCTTCGTGTAAAATAATGCAGCAGAGGTATAATAATTCGTCACCAGTTCGTCGCCTAATCAGGTTCAATTGCGTAGCCGCGGCTGCAAAGGTGAAGATTGAAGAGCGAACTACACGTATTATGAATATTTCATCGGATTATTTTACTCCAAAAAATATTATTGGAGGAATCTTTAATGTCTCGTTATACAGGACCATCTTGGAAAGCTTCCCGCCGTTTAGGTATTTCTCTATCCGGTACTGGAAAAGAATTAGCTCGTCGACCTTATCCACCAGGACAACACGGACCAACTAGTCGTGGTGCCCGTTCTGAATATGGTTTGCAATTAAATGAAAAACAAAAACTACGTCGTATGTATGGATTAACTGAACGTCAATTCCGTACATTGTTTACAAAAGCAAGCAAGATTAAAGAAGGTAAACATGGTGTTAACTTCATGATCTTACTAGAACAACGTTTGGACAACGTAGTTTATCGTTTAGGATTGGCAACAACTCGTCGTCAATCACGTCAATTAGTTAACCATGGTCATATTACAGTTGATGGTAAACGTGTGGACATCCCTTCTTATCATGTAGAAGTAGGACAAGTCATTAGCGTACGTGAAAAATCAAAAGAAATGACTGCAATCAAAGAAGCTGTTGAATCTGTTGTAGGTACGCCTGCTTTTACTAGTTTCGATGGTGAAAAACTAGAAGGTTCACTGACTCGCTTACCAGAACGCGAAGAATTGACACCTGATGTTGATGAAGCATTAGTCGTTGAATACTACAACCAATTGCTGTAAGATTTTAACGATAAGATCAAAGCCTTATGTGATAAGGTTTTGGTCTTTTTTTATTGTTTAAAAGTCTGATTGCTTTATACAATAGCTAGCAAAAACTCACAAACTTTATCTCCGTCTTCTTTATTTGAAAAATCTCAGCATTAAATGCTAGCAGCATTCTTCAACTAAGTTTTCTTGTGTAAACTTATGCCCCCCTTTTTTAACACAATATTTTTCAATTTTCTTACAATCTATCCTTTTAACCTTTTTGTCATCGCAAAATTTCATTTACTCCCATACTTTTAACCTATACATTTTGCCACTTACCAACTGAAAAATACCACTCATCTTAAAACTCCAGACAAACTGCATTTATTTTGCTACATTCTGCTTGAAAGGTGGGAAAATAAATGATCTTAACAACCGATAATCTTACAAAAACTTATGGGAAACACATCGCTATTAATCATTTAGATATAACGATAGAAAAAGGAAGTTTAACGGCTATTCTGGGTCCAAATGGCGCAGGTAAATCAACTACAATGCAATTATTAATTGGATTGACACAACCAACAGCAGGTCGTATTTATTATCAAAAACAAGTTAAAATTGGCGTAGTTTTTCAAACAAGCGTCTTAGACAAAATGTTGACTGTACAAGAAAACTTACAAATACGTGCCCGGCAATACCATGAAGTTGCATCCACTAAGGTTAAACAATTAATTGAACAATTGGGATTAACTAGTTTTTCTCACCAACGATATGGGACATTATCGGGCGGTCAAAAACGGCGCGTAGACATTGCTCGTGCCTTATTAAATGAACCAAATGTACTTTTTTTAGATGAACCGACCACGGGTTTAGATATCCAAACGCGTTCAGCTATTTGGACTTTGCTAAAAAAATTGCAAGTTGAACAAAAACTAACAATTGTTCTGACGACGCATTATCTAAATGAAGCAGATGATGCCGACAAAATTTATATTATCGATCATGGTCTATTAATCGCTCAAGGTTCTGCCAAAGAAATCAAACAGCATTATGCAAATAATGTATTAACAATTATAACTAAACCGCAAAACGAATCAGATTTATCAATTGAAAAAGAAATTCCCATCCTTAGTAAGCAAGAAAATAAAATCACTTGTTTACCCCAAACATCGCAACAAACCATCAAATTGCTCGCAAAATATCAAATGTTTATTCAAGAATTTGAATTTCAATCTGGAACCATAGATGACGCATTTATGAATTTAACTGGAAGAGAGGTCCGATAAAATGAGCGCATTAATAACACGTAATTTACTTTTATATTTTCGTGATCGCCCCGGCATTTTATTTTCGTTATTAGGAGCATTTATTTCATTCGTCCTTTATTTAATCTTCTTAAAAGAAACCATGGCAGAAGATTGGTCAAAGATCTCCCAAACAAATCAATTGTTAGATACTTGGCTAATTAGCGGTACACTAACGATTACGGGTATCACAACGACCCTTTCCAGCCTATCACAACGGATCAAAGATCGAGAATCTCAAGTTGACCAAGATTTATCTTTAACCGATATTAGCGGGTTACGCTTACGCCTAAGTTATTTGTTAAGTGCTGCGTTTATAGGTGCTATCATGCAAATCCTTTTATTTAGCGTCATGTTTACCTACTTTTACTTTACTAACCAAACCGTCTTTTATTGGCAGCAATTACCTGCTATTTTGTTCTTGATGATTTTTAATTCTCTATTAGCAGCTGTTTTAAATGATCTTATGATTCAATCTATTAAAACCGTTGATAATGTTGGCAAATTCGCTACTATTGTTGGAACGGCTGCAGGATTTCTGGTAGGGACTTATGTTCCTATCGGAGCGTTGCCCAGTTTTGCCCAAACGCTGATGAAATTAACACCTGGAAGCTATATCGCTTCTTTGTATCGTCAAATCTTATTAAGCCCCACATTAACTGATACTTTTAAAGGAAGTTCTTCTGCCCGCGAGCAGTTCACAGAATTTATGGGTGTACGCTTAAGACTGTCGCAATTATTGACATTCCAGCAAACCTACATCATACTCGTAGGTATTCTCATAATCACTTTATTTCTGGTATTATTTCCACAATGGCTTAAAAACTATAAAAAACAACAAAGGCTATTTCGCTAATATTTTTTGAGAAAGAGGGGGCTAAATTTGATTAAGTGTCGATTTGAAAACGATCCGCAAGTTTCTTCTACAGAACCTGAGGTCGTTGTCCGAGCAGCTAGTAAAAATGCGCAAGTCCAAACTTTAATTGATTATATCGAGCAATACCAAAACCAAGTATCGCAACCTAAAATCTTAGCTATAAAAACAGATGACCAGCTTACTATGCTTAAAATTGATTCCATTGTTTTAGCAGATATCCAACAGTCAACACTTTTAATCTATACTACTGAAGAAGTCATCACGACAGCAGAAACATTGGTTCACTTTGCTAAACGGGTCGACAATCCTAATTTTATCCAGATTTCAAAACATGCCTATATTAATTTAGATCATCTACTTTCTTTATCAGATAGTTTTTCCGGTAATATGACAGCCACGCTTACTGAAAACATTAAGACTGATGTCAGCCGAAAATATGTAAAATCACTCATGCAACATTTGGGAATTCGATAGGAGGACTTATTTTGAAAAGATTACTGCGTTACGCTATTATCGGAATCGGTTATGGATCATTTTCTTACTTACTAATATTAATGTTACACATTCAAGACGTACCGCCAACTAGCGTAAATATTTTTAGTATCCTACTGATGAGCGCTGGAATTGGTATCCTCTCGATTCTATTTGACATTGAGAATTTAAATTTCCTGACCGCTTTAGGAATACATTTTTTTGCTACTTTAGCTTTAGTGATTACTATGATGCTTTTTAACGGATGGATCGATTCGGTCATAAACAGTGTTGGATTCTGGCTCATATTCCTTACTATTTATATTGCGGTTTGGGCACTTTATCGCATTCAGCTTTATCTTAATGTGGAAAAAATAAATCGTGTACTAGCACAACACCGCAAAAACAAACAATAAAGAAGGAACAGTTAACGTTTTTTGTTAACTTTTTATTTACAGCTGGTTAACATCATGATATATTTTATTATGTCAACCATTAAAAAAATATAAGTTTACAAAAAGGAGGACAAGATGAAGTTAACCTTACACGAACAGTTAATGGCAGCAACATTTGCCGGTATCATCGCTATTTTTTCTCAGATCATCCTCCCTATCGGTGTTGTACCTTGGAGTTTACAAACTTTCATTGTCGGTTTGTCGGTCACATTATTGGGTAGAAAAGTCGGTACCTGGGCTGTTTTAATTTATTTTTTACTTGGGTTAATCGGCTTGCCTGTTTTTGCCGGTGGTGCCAGTGGAGTAGCTGCCTTGTTTGGTCCAACAGGCGGTTATCTGATTGGATTTATTTTCACTTCATTATTGATAGGCACTATGATGAAATACACAGAATATACCTATTTTTGGACCATTACTGCTAATTTAGCAGGTTTCCTACTTGCTCTTTTTTTCGGTACGGTTTGGTTAAAATTTGCTGCTGGGATGACTTGGCCAGCTGCTTTTGCTACAGGATTTCTAGGATTTTTATTCCCAGAGATTGTAAAAGCAATCTGCTCAGGTTGGTTCAGCGTTTTATTAATCCATCGTTTACCACAAAAATTTTTTAGCGTTTAAATAAAAAAAAGCGTCAGCACTTTAACTATGTGTGCTGACGCTTTTTCATTAAAATTGTAATAGTTGGTAAACTGGCACCAGAAAACGATAAGTTGCTAGCATGTATTCTAACGCTTGTTCTGGGTCCTGCCATAAATGACTATCTTTGGCGATAATCCGTCCAACTTGAAACTCGCCTTTTTTCACCTTTTTTAAGCGTTCCAATGCCTGCTTGACATTTGCTTGTGCGATAAATTCGTAATTAGCCTTAGTATGATCTGTGTTCATTACGGTATCTTCTGGTAACTGAGTTAGCAAAAGACTATGCTGCAAAAGCTGTTGAGCTATTTGTTCTTTTTTTGGTGGCTGATCAATAATTGACAGATACATAAAAACGTAATCTGGCCAAATTCCCAATTGAAAATGGGGCTCCATTTTATAACCACGTTTCTTACTACTAATAGCTGACCAGGTATTTTCTGGTGGATAAACACTGCGTCTGCGATGTTGTGCAATATGGATAAATAACGGTTCATCAAGTTCTTTTTCTAAATCTTTTTTGATCCTTTCATCTATTGTTTTAAAAATGGGTTGGACTTCTTCACGGATAGCAGCCATCCGTTCATCTAAACCAGCAATATCAAAAACTGCAAAACTTTCTTGCGTAAACATAAAACTCTCCTACCTTTTGTTCAATAATCAAGTAAAACCATTCCCTGTTGAAGCTCATTTAGAATATAACGTTTTTTATATTCATTAAATGCCTGGGGATAGCGTTTCACAATCGTTCGTGCTTTTAGCGGATTAAAAGTTTCAGCTAAATGATTCGTTAAAATAAACGAGCGTGTTAAAAACCACTCATAATAGTAGCCAAATGGTCGGCAATGATACATCGTTTGTTGTAATTTTTGTTCGGTAAAGCGATGATGGGTATGTCCAAAAACAACTTGTTTAACGTTAGAAAATCCATCTAATACCTCGCCGAATTCTTTTGAACCCAAAAAAGCATTTAACTGATTCCAGCGTGCGTATTTTTCACTATGCTTAATAATAAACGTTTCTTTTGGCACAAAGTGAGTGCTCAAAATAATGTTTTTTGTATCAGGAACAGTGCTTAATGTTTCCTGCAAACGATAACAGAGCGCAGCAGTAATTTCTGGATCTGAACCCTGGCGTTCGATAAAACGATCATACCAATAAACTTGCTTTTTACGGCGATATTCTTTTTCGTCGGCGTGCGGAACAAAGCTGTAATCGTACCAACCGTTCATTCCAAAAAGAACTGTCGATTTTGTCAGCTCTTGTGTTTTAAAATTTAAAAAATGAGGATCATTAAAATCCTCAAAATCGGATTCAACATCGATATCAGCCATCTCATGGTTTCCCCAATGAAATGTTGTAGGTATCTTTTGATCAAAAAAATTGACGACCTCTAATGTCTTTGCCACTTTATTCGCTACATCACCTGCAAAATGAACATGCGTCACATTTAATTTTTCCAGATAGTCCCGTATAAGATATAATTCTTCATTAAACTGATTAATATCCGCGTGCAAATCTGATATTACTGCTAATTTTCCCAAAAAAGGTCCCTTCTTCTATTGCTTAAGCTTTTCCCACTGTGTCTTTGTTATACTGCGTGTAACTTCTGTAAACACTTGCCCTTTTAGCTGTCCTAAATTCCTTCTAGCCTCAGGTATAATACTATCAACTGTCATACCAATTTTTTCCATTACACGTCCTGAGTTAGCATTCCTTTTATCATGTGCTGCTTTAATTCGGACCAAATCTAAATCGGTAAAACCGAGAGTAAGCAACCGATGACAAGCTTCTGGTATGTAACCAAAGCCCCAATACTTTTTATTGATAATATACCCCAATTCGGCTACACCAATCTCCATCTCTACTCTAAGGTCGATTGTCCCGATCATCTTTTGTTGTTCTTTTAACTCAATGGCGAACTTACCTAATGGTTCTGCCATAAAATAATCGGCAATCGCAATTTTGGTGTCTTCTAACGTTTGATGCCTTCCAAAGACAAAGTGGGTTGTTTGGCTATCACGACTGTACTCATACATATCCTCTGCGTCTTCAAGCGTGACTGGTCGAAGGAATAGTCGTTTCGTTTCTAACAGATTATTTTTTGCCAAGATATAATTTTTATTCCCATTTTGCTCCACTAGCACCACCTACTTATTATAAATTATTCTTTATTATACGCAATTTCAAGAAATTGTGAAGCATTTTAAAAAAAGAAACCGCTTATGTTATAATAGGACTGACAACTTATCTAGGAGGACAACCATGGCTGACGAATTGCAAAATCATTTAGATAAAGGAATGTATGGTACCCCATCTGTAAATCCAGACGAACAAAGAAAATTTTTAGGAACTTTTCGTGAACGCGTCTATATTCGAATGACTATTCAGCAAATGAAGCAAGACAGCAATAAAAAAATTTTAGAAAACCATTTATCTGATTATCCTGATGCCAGCGTTTTAATCAATGGCAATGCCAGCGAAAGCGTCCAAAGCAGTTATATTCAAATAGCTATGAAAGCAAAACTAAAATTTACCGTGGTTGATAGTGATTTAAAAGGAGACGACGACAGTGGACTTCTAGTTGTTGCCAATAAAGCAGTAAATGAAGACACGATTGATATTGCAGAAAAATTTAATTCCGAAAACACTCAATCTCCACAAAGTACTAGTGAGAAAAAAGGGTTCTGGCACAAACTTTTTCATAATAATTAAGGAGGAGACGTCAATGAACACCCCGACATATGACCAGCTAAAAAAAGAGATGACCTTGGCACTAGATACGCACGTGGATATTTTAAAAGATGTAAGTGCGATTGATACTGAGCATCTAGAGGCTATCATGTTTATGATGCGCAGTTTCGGTTTCATGCTTGACCGTGCCCCGAAAGTATTATATGAAGAAGATTCGGAAGAAATGAATTTTTTGATGTTTCAGTACTATAGTTTATTAAGTGAATTAAAATACAATTTAGCTTTAAATTACTCCTATGCTAAAATCCAAGATCGTTCTTTGATAGAAATTGTCAATACGTTTCCTACTACTTATGAAAAAGAAATGAAACTATGGTGGGAAGAGCTAACTGGGTTGCATGTTGACGATAGTAAACAGACAAACCAAACACAAAAATTTGAATGACACAATACTACAAAGCAAAAATGAGACTTGCCGACACCTCGTATAAAATGGGATCAGCAAGTCTTTTTACTTTTTCTGTTGGCTGTTCCAATAACTGGAATTGTTCTCTCTAGTTTTGTCACAGCATCTATTCGAGCTAGCGTCGCCTTAACTCGCTTGACTCCGGATTTATTCACTTTCTTGGATAATGCTTTGTCATTTCTTTCTCTATCTTTCGCCTCTCGGATAACGCTTTGACTAGTTCTTTATTCATCTTGTCATTCTAGGAGAATGTTTTTCCATTTTTTTATCCGTCTTTTGCTATTTTCAAGCATTTTACGCTGGATTTATGCTATTTCAGCTTTTTTCGGATAGCATTTCGGCTTTCCTTTAACCATCTTTTTATTTTCAAAGAACGTTTTAGCGTTTCTTTCTCCATCTTGTGCTGTCTTCGCACGTTCCATCCAGATTTATTTCACAAAATCTGGATATAAAAGTTTGAGTATATCCATTGTTAAACGTCGACCTTTACCTTCATAGGGGTAGCAATGCATATGCATCATCGGATTAAAATTTGCTTCAATAATTCCATAAACGTTAGAAGCTTTAGCAGGTAGGTTAATATCTGTAACAATCATATCGATTCCACAGATTGTAGCTCCAAGCGCTTGCGCTACCTTAACTGCAACTTTTTTATAATCATCAGTAAAAGCACCTGTCATATCAATTGAATCGCCACCAGTAGACACATTCGAATTATCTCTAAGATAGATCGTCTCGTCTTTGTTTGGCACTGACTCCAACTTATACCCTTGTTCACGCAAAACTAATTGTTCACTTTGACCTAGCTGGATTTTTTCTAAAGGCGTGCGGTGGTTCTCCCCACGTAATGGATCATCATTTTTTTGGTCAACTAATTCCTTAATTGTGTGTTTACCATCACCGGTAACGTTAGCTGGGACTCGCAGCAAAATCGCCTTTACTTGATCGCCAACCACAAAAAAACGATACTCCGTACCTGGCAGAAACTCTTCAACTAAAACCGCATCGTCTTCTTTAAGCGCAGTATCTATAGCCTGTGTATATTCCTCTTCACTTGCTCCCTCTTTGAAAACCGTGATTCCTAAGCCGTAATTGGTGGACTTGGGTTTCACAACGATCCCCTTATCTCGAAATTCTTCATAACTTAAACTAGCTGTTTTTTTATCAGCAAATTCTTTTCCTTGAGGCACCCGAAAACCAGCACGTTGTAAAATTTTCTTAGTAACTGTTTTATTTTCCATAATTAAAGGTGTAATATAGGTATCTTTACTCGTCATATTGCCATTTTTAACGTATTCATTATGTTTTTGTACAGTTAATTTCAAAAATTGATCTTGTTCATCTAAGACTTCCACTTGAACTGCTTTTTGAATGGCGTCAAACATTAAAATTTGCGTTGAAAGTTCCATATTCGTAAATCCAGCCAACTGATAAGGCGCTTGCCAAGCTTTTTCATAATAGGACAGCCCTTGTTGAACCGCCAATTCTTTTTGAGATTTTTTCTGACTTTCTAAATAAATTCTTCCTGCCAAGGTTTTAGCTGGATCATTTAACATTTCTTCTAAATGATCAAAGATTTCAGTTGAAACAGCAAGATTGGTTTGCTCAACAAAGCCTCTCATCTCAACCAGTAGACGCTGCGCTTCATCATAACAAGCCGTTTGGGCTAAAGGTGATTCCAAGGCGATTAAATTATTCAGCTGCTCCCCTTGTTCAACCCAATCGTCTGCATCTGCTCCTTCGTCTGTCCATAATAAAAACAGCATAAAAATGTGTAGAAACTCTACTTCTTCTTCACTAATCCCATAAGGTTGGTAAGGGTCTAGATCAATATTGCGCAATTCGATATAACGAACAGGTTTATTGGCTAAATCAGCTACACTTTTGCCGCCTCTTAAACGTACAGATGCATAAAATTCTTTTTCCTCTGAAAGCTTTCCTTCTTCAACCATTTGTTGAATATCAGCTACATATTCTTCAATTGAACGATAGGTCACTTTTACATCTTCATGGTTTTTATAACCGTATTGACTATTACGAATACTGCGAACCGGTTCTTCTGGATGTTCGTGGCCGTTAAAGTAACGCGGACCACTTAGCGGTGATGCACCAAAGAAATAAGTAGTTAACCATCGATAGTGCAAATAATTTCGTGTAACTTTTAAATAGATATCCGTTTTAAATTGATAGTAGTTCATATACTCATCTTGTAGTTCAAACATTTTTCGAACCATTTCATCGTCGAACTCAAAGTTAAAATGAATACCGCTAACCATTTGTTTACGTCGACCATAAGACTTTGCAAGATAGCGACGATACAATACATCTTCAAAATTATCGAGTTTGGCAATCACGATGTCTTCTTCTGCTTTAGGTAATGCAGGCGGCATACTCATTGGCCATAACATCTCTTGGGGATTCATAGAACGATAAACCGTATCATGAATCGCTGCTAACCAGCGAAAAAGTTCAGGTACACTATTTGTGATTGGCGTCACTAATTCCATCTGTGTTTCAGCAAAATCAGTTTGAATATAGGGGTGAACACTCCGATTTCCTAACTTTTTAGGATAGTCTGTCGTTACCAGCTCACCAGACTTTGTCACTCGTTGACTTTCTTTTTCAATCCCGTACCGAGCTTTTAATAAATAAGGATATAAATGTTTATTGGTTAAAATTGGTTGGATATTCATAAGGTAGTCCTTTCTTCATAAAAAAATTTCTACCGCCATTATAGCAAATTACAAACAATGTGGCTTACTTTTTGTTCTCATATTTAACTACAAAATATAAAATTAAAAAACTAAAACCACGCAAATAAAACGTTAGAGATTTCTTTTTCATTTCACAAGTCTTATCTAATAAAATAGGATCCGCAAAAAAGCTGTCTACCCCAAAAAGATAGACAGCTAAAAATTTAACAACTTGAATTTTTATATTAATCTAGATTTTCACCATTGGTTTCAATCACTTTTTTATACCAGTCGAAAGAATCTTTTTTCGAACGTTCTAACGTTCCATTTCCTTCATTATCGCGATCGACATAAATCATACCGTAACGTTTTTTCATTTCACCTGTAGTAAACGAAACCAGGTCGATAACTCCCCAAGGCGTGTATCCCATTAACTCAACACCATCGTAGTTAACAGCTTTAATCATTTCTTGAATATGTTTACGTAAATAATCGATACGTTCAGGATCATGAATACTGCCATCTTCTTCCACTGTATCGACAGCTCCCAGGCCGTTTTCTACGATAAATAGTGGCACTTGGTATCTATCCCAAAAACGATTTAAGGTATACCGCAAACCTACTGGATCAATCGTCCAGCCCCAATCACTAGTTTCTAAATATGGATTTTCTACTTGATAAGGGATCTTACCATGTATATTTTCTTCCTCTTCATTTTCTCCAGTATTAATATCAACCGCATTAGACATATAATAGCTGAAACCTAAATAATCAACTTTACCATTGGCCAAAATTTCAGCATCGTCTTCTAAAATTGGAATATTTAACCCTTCGCGTTCAAATTCTTTTAACGCATAATTAGGATATTTTCCCCGCACTTGTACGTCTGGGAAGAAATAACGTAAATGCATTGATTCTTCCGCAAACATCACATTGTTAGGATCAGCGTTTAATGGATAAATTGGCACATGCGAAACCATCGCACCAATTTGGAAGCTAGGATTAATTTCTTTCCCTTTGGCTACAGCTATGGCGCTCGCTAGTAATGTATGGTGGGCTGCTGTATACATAACTTCTTTAGCATTTTCGCCTTCTTTCACCTGTACACCAACGTTGGTCCATAAGAAGATAGGATTCGTATAATCCATCATATTATTAATTTCATTAAAAGTCATCCAGTACTTCACTTTATCTTTATACCGTTTAAACACGACTTCTGCGAAACGAACAAATAGATCAACCACTTCACGATTTCTAAATCCACCATAATTTTTCGCTACATTTAATGGCATTTCAAAATGAGTCAGTGTAACAACGGGCTCAATGCCATATTTCAAGCATTCATCGAACAAATCATCGTAAAACTGTAGCCCCGCTTCATTAGGCTCCGCGTCATCCCCATTAGGAAAAATTCGCGTCCAATTAATGGATGTTCTAAACGCCTTGAGTCCCATTTCTGCAAATAATTTAACGTCTTCTTTGTAGCGATTATAAAAATCGATCGCTTCGTGATTTGGATAAAACTTATCCTGTTCAATAGTTTCGGTAATCTCACGCGCTTTATTCGGACCCCCGACTGTCATTACATCGGCAACGCTCGGCCCTTTGCCATCTTGCTTCCAACCGCCTTCGATCTGATGAGCAGCAACAGCGCCGCCCCATAAAAAGTCTTTTGGTAGTTTACTCATAATGTTCCTCCTAATTTCTTACTTAACAACTGTCATAATTTTATCACCTGGTGTTACGTGACGAGATTTTTCACTAGCTACTTGTTTAAAGTCATTCGTATTTGTCACGATAACAGGAGATACAACAGAATAACCTGCTTCTTTAATCGCTGCGACATCAAATGTGATCAACGCATCCCCTTGTTTGATCATTTGACCTTTTTCTACATGATTAGTAAAGTGTTTTCCTTCTAGTTGTACAGTGTCCATCCCAATATGAATTAATAATTCAATTCCATTTTCATCGGTTAAACCAATGGCGTGTTTGGTAGGGAAAACTGATGCAATTTTTCCATCAAAAGGCGCAACTAACTTCCCGTCTGTAGGAATAATCGCATCCCCTTGTCCCATAGCTTCTGATGAAAATACTTCATCTTCGAGGGCTGATAGCGGGATCAGTTCGCCATCTAGTGGGGAAGCAATGTCAATTTGCGTTCCTTCTACTAATTCTTCTTTGTCGTTTGCTTCAGCTTCTGCTTCAACTTCTTCAGCGGTCTCGTTAGTGCCACCGTTAGAGGATTCTGTTGCAATAGTGGCATCTGCTTCTTTGCCTAGCCCAAAAATAAAGGTCAAGACCGTTCCTACAACAAAAGAAACCGCCACACTAAACACATATTGTGGAATTGGCCCATAAGCGGGGATTGTTAAAACGCTATTGAAGGCATAGCTATACATTTCAGCGCCAAACAAACCAACTAAACCGCCACCTACTGCTGATGAAACAATTAAAATTGGAATCAAGCGGCGATAACGTAAAATAAAACCATATAAAATGGGTTCAGTTACACCTGCTACAATCCCAGAAACGGTTCCAGCAAGGGATAATGAACTTAAGTCTTTATTTTTCCGGTAACGTAGGAAAATACCAAAAGCAATCCCCATCTGTGCGAAAGTTGCACCAGCAGCCATCGCGTTTAATGGATCGCCACCACGAGCTAAGTTATCCAATTGGATCGGCGTAATCCCCCAATGCACTCCTAGCACAACCAGGAATGGCCATACAGCGGCAAAAACAACCCCGGTTAATACAGAAGACAAAGCTAATAGGGAAACTAAACCATTGGCGATCGCTTGGCTTAGGTATTGTGAGAACGGTCCGAAAATCAACGCAGTTAGTGGAACCATAATCAAAATTCCCATCATAGGAACAAAAAATAGTTGTATGGTATCTGGTGTATATTTTTTCAAAAATCTTTCTAATGGCGCATAAAAAGCTATTGCGACCAACATGGGGAAAACAGTTTGTGCATAATCAGAAATAATTAATGGAATCCCCATAAAATCTAAACTTTGGTTCACATCCATTAAAGAAGTAAAACTAGGGTCCAATAGGCCGGCTCCGATCACGCCACCAACGTACGGATTGACTTTTAAGAACTTAGCAGCTGAAATCCCAATAAAGACTGGGAAAAAGTAAAACAATCCATTAGAAGCAGCATCTAACACTGCATAAGTAGAACTTTCTTCACCTAACCAGTCAAACATTGTCAATACAGCTAAAATTGCCTTTATCATTCCTGAACCAGCTAGAGCTGGAATAAGTGGTGAGAACGTTCCCGAGATATATTCAAAAACAACGGCAATTGGATTTTTCGAACGAACCGATTTTTTAATTTCATCTGCACTTGTTTCAGCATCATTTCCATGATCGTCACCTGATTGAATATCATATTGGTTCATGATTTCTTGATAAACTTTAGCTACATGATTCCCAATCACGACTTGATATTGTCCACCGCTTTCAACAGCGGTTAAAACGCCCGGATTGTTTTTCAGCGCCTCTTCGTCTACTTTACTTGTATCTTTTAATTTAAAACGTAACCGTGTCGCACAATGTACCAGTGAATCAACATTTTCTTGACCACCAATGTGCTCGACAACAAATTTAGCGGTTTCTTTATTATCTGCCATTTTTTCCACTCCTTATTAAATTGTGACATAAACGAGTGTAACTGTATGGGTATAATTTGTCAATACCTACATAATTTACAGAAATATGTTATAATAAGCCAAAATCACACAGAAAAGAAGGTGAAAATTTGCCTAAGTATAAGGAAGTTGCGCAGAAAATTATTCAAAAAATTAATTCAAATGATATGAAACAAGGTGACAAATTAGCAAGTATTGAAGAATTGATGAAACAATTTGATGTGGGGAAAAATACGATTTTAAACGCTCTAACTGAACTCGAAAAACAAGCCTATATTTATCAAGTTCGAGGTAGTGGTAGCTTTGTTAGAAAACATAAGCGAGAAGGTTATATCAATATTACAGAAGTTAATGGTTTGAGAAACAATTTACAAGGGTTTCATTTAGACGCTAAATTGCTCGATTTAAAAGCTACCAAGCCAACCCATGAGGTCATGGCTAATTTAAATATAGCTGAAAACGAAGAGGTTTACTATGTTAAACGACTACGATCAATTGAAGGCCGAAAATTTTCCGTTGAAGAATCTTATTACCTAAAGTCAGTGGTGCCTTATTTAAATCAGCAAATCGTTGAAGATTCGATCTTTAACTACCTGATTGATGATTTAAAAATTGAACCTGGTTTTATTGACCATTTTTTACGTGTAGGTAAATTGAATAAGATCAATGCTGATCTATTAAACTTAGAACCAGGCGATCCAACAGTTTTACTTGAGTCCATTTTCTACTTAAAAAATGGTCAGCCTTTTGACTATTCTATCATTAATTATCATTATGAAGAATCACAGTTTTTTATCCAAGGAGCAAGTTATATATAAATTTGGAAAAGCAAACGACTTCTAAGGAAATCAAACGACCCTATTTCCGTCTCCTAATCCCGGCCTCCGCACCAAAAAGCTACGGGCTTACCTCATATGATTGATCGATAAAAAAGTTAATCTGAAATAAAAATAAGCCAAACGATCAAAAAACCGTTTGGCTTATTTTTTATTCTTCTTGTAAAAGTCCTTTAAATAAGCCTACTACAAAATCATTTGGATCAAAAACTTCTAAGTCATCAATACCTTCACCTAAGCCAGCTAATTTTACCGGCAGATGCAGTTCATTACGGATGGCTAATACAATCCCACCTTTGGCTGTCCCATCTAGTTTCGTCAATACTAAACCAGTAACGTCAGTGGTTTCTTTAAATTGTTTAGCTTGGTTCATTGCATTTTGCCCAGTTGTAGCATCCACGACTAATAATACTTCATGAGGAGCGTTAGGATCTTCACGCTTGATAACCCGTTTGATTTTATCTAGTTCATTCATTAAATTAACTTTATTTTGCAAGCGCCCGGCTGTATCAATCAATAAAACATCTGCTTGTTCTTCTTTGGCTTTGGTCATTGCATCAAAAACGACTGAAGCAGGGTCACTGCCTGTATTGCCATACACAACTTCAACGTCTGCACGTGCACCCCATTCAATCAATTGATCAATAGCCCCAGCCCGGAAGGTATCCGCAGCAGCCAGTAGTACTTTTTTGCCTTCTTGTTTGTATTGATGTGCAAGCTTTCCAATACTCGTCGTTTTACCTGTTCCATTTACACCTACGAACAAGAAGACAGACAAGCCGTTTGGCTGTTCGTTAAGCTCATTGACTTCTTTTTCTCCTTCTTCTTCGTAAAGGTCCACTAGTTTTTCAATAATAGTATTTTGTACAGCGGCAGGCTTCTTGGCATTTTTAATTTTCACTTCTTGCCGTAATTCGTCAGCAATCCGCATAGAGGTATCAAAGCCCACATCTGCACCAATCAAAGTATCTTCTACCTCTTCAAAAAAGTCCTCATCCACAGAGCGGAAATTAGCAAATAACTCGTTCATCCGGTCTTTAAAGGTTTTACGCGTTTTTTCTAGACCTTTTTCATATTTTTTCTGCGCATCAGCAGGTTCTGTTTCTTCTATTTCTTCTGCTTCTTCTAGCTGTTCATCAACTGAAATATCAGTGTCTGTAGAAATTTCTTCTGAAGTTTCTTCCGGTATTTCTTCTGATTCTGTTGACTCAGTTGACTCTTCGACCGGTTCGCTAGTCTGTTCCTCTTCTTCTACAGTTTCTTGAGCTGTATCTTCTGTTTTTTCTTCTTCTTTATCTTTTACAAAGGCATGTTTGATTTTATCAAAAAGTCCCATTTATGTTTCAACTCCTTTGTGTAAACTTCAAATGGTCTTCGCTTAGTTAAGTGCGTATTTTTCGACAACTTGAGCAACCCCGTCTTCATCATTGGAGGCTGTAATGATATTGGCTTTTTGTTTGACCTGAATTACAGCATTTTGCATTGCCACACCGTAGCCAGCGTACTCAATCATCGGTAAATCATTTTCTTCATCGCCAATTCCCATTACTTCTTCAGGGGAAAAAGCTAAATCTTTAGCTAAAGCAGCGATGCCAAATGCCTTAGTGATACCCTTAGGCATAAATTCTAATAAATTTCCGCGTGATTTAATCACTTCGTAGCGGTCCTTATAAACTTCAGGGATTTTAGCGATTTGCTCATCTAGGTAATCCTGATGGTACCCTACCACTGCTTTATTATACAAACGTTCCGCTGATAGTTCCTCAACAGAGGCTGCTTGAAAAGTTAAAAGTGGATTTAACTGCGGATAGATCGATAAATGTTGGGGTGAAGTCGGAAATGATAAAACAACTTCATCTGACAATACATCTAAAGGTAAGTCTAATTTTTCAGCTAAACCAATTAGATCCAAAACATCTTCTGGTTTCATCGCTGCTTTTTCAACGACTTCTCCTGTATCGTTCTTTTGCACTAAGCCACCATTGAAAGTAATACTGTAATCGCCCGTACCTTGCATATCTAACTCTTCTAAGTAAGGACGAATACCTGCTAGAGGCCGTCCGGTACAAATAACAACTTTGATCCCTTGTGCTCTAGCTTTTTGTAAGGCTTTTTTGTTTCTTGAAGAAATCTTTTTTTGTCCATCTAGTAACGTACCATCTAAATCAATGGCAATTAATTTAATCATGTCTTATCTTTCCCTTCAACTGCAATCTGACCGTTTTCAGCTACATCTTCCAAGCGAACCGAGACAATTTTAGAAACACCAGATTCTTCCATTGTAATGCCATATAAAACATTACAAGCTTCCATCGTTCCCTTACGGTGGGTTACAACGATAAACTGTGTATCATTATTAAATGTCTGTAAATAATTAGCAAACCGCAAGATATTCGCTTCATCCAGAGCTGCTTCCACTTCATCCAATACACAAAAAGGGACAGGTCGCACTTGAATAATGGAAAAAAGCAGAGCAATAGCGGTTAATGCCCGTTCGCCACCAGACAATAAGCTTAAGTTCTGTAATTTTTTCCCCGGCGGTTGAGCCTCAATCTCGACTCCTGTATTTAGTAAATCATTGGGATCAGTTAAAAATAACTCAGCTCGGCCTCCGCCAAACATATTAGGAAAAACGACTTTAAACTGTTCCCGAATTTTTTCAAAAATATCTTTAAAACGAACTTTTACCTCTTCGTCCATTTCATCCATCGTAGTAAATAATTGGTTTTTAGCAGTTAGTAAATCTTCTCTTTGCTTATGCAAAAAATCATAACGTTGGGCCACTTCTTCATATTGCTCGATGGCATTTAAGTTAACAGGCCCTAATTGCTCAATTTTACGACGTAAATGTTGAATCTGTTCTTTGGTTTCATTATTTCTTTCTACAGGTTCATAATCAAACTCTGCTTTTTCAAAAGTAATATGATATTCTTCTTGCAGATAATCAAGACGATGATCCAATAAATTTTCCTGACGATTTTTTTCTACTTCCACCGTCGTTTTTTCAGCTAATTTTCCTTTTTGCTGTTGATTTAATTGACTCAAATCCTCATCTTGTTCGTTGATTTCTTGATACAAACGATCGCGTTCTTCACGTTTATCCCGTAATTGTTCTTGCAACTCATCTTTTTTCTGAGTTAATGTCGCAACTTGTTTTTGCAAGGACTCCTCAGTAACTTCATGATCTGAAACATTTGAGGTTAAAGCATCCAATTGTTTGGTTAAAGTCTCTTTGCGCTGACTTTGTTCTGAAACAGTTTGCTCATTCGTTTGAATTTGTTGTTTAAGCGTACTTATCTGTTCTTTATTTACCGCAAGTTCCGCTTTTTTTTCGGATAGTTCTTGGCTAAGACTAGTTCGTCTTTTTTCTATCAAGTCATCTTGCTCATTTAATTCCTGCATTTCAGTTTGCAGTTGTTGTAACTGTTCTTCTACATTTTTTTGTTGTTCTGACAAAGTTTCTTTTTGCTCTTGATAGTCAGCAATAAAGTTTTGCACTTCTCGATTTTCAAATTCATAAATTTTTTGTTCTTTATTTAAGCGTTCAATTTCTTCCAACATGTGGTTTTTACGACTTTGCAGCTCTTGTTCTTCTAAGCGCGCTGTTTCCCCTTTTGTACGTAGGTTTTCGATTTCCTTTTGACAATCGGTCGCTTGTTGTTGAAATTGGGCGACTTGTTTTTCAATGGTTTGTAAGCGTTGATCGCTGCGTTGTGCTTGTTCTTTTAGCGTTTGTAATTCATTTGCTTGGCTAAACAAACTCCCTTGATTACCACGCTTAGTCGCACCCCCGGTCATAGAACCGCCCGCATTCATCACATCACCACTTAAAGAAACCACCCGATAACGAAATTGTACAGCTCGTGCAATTTCATTTGCGCTTTGCAAATCTTGGGCGATTAAAGTCGTTCCTAGTAGATTTTGGATGATGGCAGAATATTCTGCTGAAAAATCGATTAGCTGGCTGGCCACACCGATAAAACCAGACACATTTTGTGCTTGATTCGACGCTGCTGCAGACAATTGTCTTGGCTTAATTGTCGTCATTGGCAAAAAAGTTGCCCTTCCAGCACGACGTTGTTTTAAGAAAGTTATCCCATCTCTGGCTGCTGCTTCATTTTCCACCACAATATGCTGCGCTTGTGCACCCAACGCGGTTTCAATAGCTAAAGTATAATCTGATGGGACTTCAATTAACTCGGCCACAGCGCCTTTTATCCCTGACAGCTCGTTTTGCTGTTGCAACACGACCCGCACTCCTTGATAAAAGCCAGAATAGTTTTCTTGAATATCCTGTAAACTTTTTATCCGAGCTTTAATCTGACGTGTCTCATCCATTAATTGGTACATCTTATTTTGTGCATTTTCGTATTGTTTTTGATATGAACGTTGCTTTTCTTGCAGCTGGTCAAATTGCCTTTTTTGTTCAGACAATGTGCTTTGCAACTGTTCAAGCTGGGTTGTAACTTCAGTCACAGCTTGTTGTTTTTGTTCATAATCTTGATTAGTGTTCTCTTGTTTTTCTAAGGACGTTTGGTTTTTAGCCATCTCTTGTGTGTATTGTCGCTCAAGATATTTCAGCTCATTTCCAATGTTCGCTTGTTCTTGCATCTGATCCACATATTTTGCACGTAACTCTTCAATTAATTCTTTGGTTGATTTTTGGTATTTTTGCAATTCTGTTTGCGCTTGTTCTATTTCTTTTTCAATAGTTTGAACAAGTCCATTTTTTTGCGATAATTTTTCAACCAAATCAGTTTTTTCTGCTTCCAAAGCAGTGAGTTTTTCTTTTACTTCAGCTAAATTTTCCTGATACTCTTGTGCACTTTTTTGGGTATGCTTCGATCGTTCCTGCAAGACTTCTTGCTGACCTTCGGCTTGTTTCAAAGCTTCAACCAAAGAAACTTGGGTTTGATTATTTTTTTCTAACCACTGGTCCAGTTGACTGCGACTTAAGCGTTGTTCTTGCAAGCGAGCTTCTTTTTGTTGAATCGTTTGCGCGATAGTTGTTAGCTCTGTATTCAGGCTTTCTAGTTGCTCTGCTGCTTGTCCAAAAGCGATCTTTGCCTCTTTCATTTCGGCAACAGTGTAAGCCACGTCAATTTTGGTAAATTCTTCTTTCAACGCTAAATATTGCTTAGCAGTCGCGCTTTGTTCTTTTAGTGGCGCCATTTGGTCTTCTAATTCATAGACAATGTCTTGGACCCGACTTAAATTATCTTCGGTTTCAAAAAGCTTTTGTTCTGCTTGTTTCTTACGTTGTTTATATTTTAAGACACCCGCGGCTTCTTCAAAAATCCCCCGTCGGTCTTGTGGTTTACTGGCAAATATGGCTTCAACTTTTCCTTGTGATATAATAGAAAAAGATTCTTTTCCCAGTCCTGAGTCCATAAATAACTCTTGGATATCTTTTAGACGACAAGCTTGTTTATTCAAAAAGAATTCACTTTCGCCTGTCCGATGTAAGCGCCGTACAACACTCACTTCACTATAATCTACTGGTAGATAATGATCTGAATTATCTAATACAACAGTCACTTCACTAATATTTAATGGTTTACGTGAATCCGAGCCAGCAAAGATCACATCAGGCATCTTTCCACCACGTAAATTACGAGCAGATTGTTCGCCTAATACCCAGCGTACAGCTTCAGTTATATTACTTTTTCCGCTGCCGTTTGGACCGACAATGCCGGTTATACTATTCTCAAAGTCGATCACTGTACGGTCAGCAAATGATTTAAAACCGGCTAGTTCGATTTTTTTTAAATACACCTATGTTCCTCACTTACTTTCAAGATCGGCTAATGCGTTAGCTGCCGCATCTTGTTCTGCTATTTTTTTTGATTTACCGTGCCCTTTACCGACTAATTCATCATCACAATAAACTTCGGTCCAAAAAAGGCGTGCATGAGCAGGGCCTTCTTCTTTAACTAAACGATAATCAATGATGCGATCGCCAGAGCGCTGCAAAAATTCTTGCAGTTTTGTTTTATAATCCATCTCATGTGAAAAAGCACCCGATACAACTTTTGGATAAATGACTTGTGTTAAGAATTCTTCGACTTTTTCTAAACCTTGATCCAGATACAATGCCCCTAAAAAGGATTCAAACAAATCACATAGTAAAGCTACTCGTTCACGTCCGCCCGAGTGCTCTTCGCCTTTACCTAAGGCAATGTAGCGATCAAAATGACACTCTTTAGCAAATGCCGCTAAGCTGTCTTCTCTAACAATCGCTGCTCGTAATTTCGTTAAGGTTCCTTCTGGTACATCTGGATATTGGCAATATAAAAATCTCGATACTAATAATTCTAAGACCGCATCGCCCAAGAATTCTAAACGTTCATTATCTGATAATTGTAGTTGACGGTGCTCATTCACATAAGATGAATGGGTAAATGCCTGCTCTAACAAGCTGACATCATGGAACACGATATTGAAGTTCTCTTTTAATTTTTTTAAAAACTGACTGTCCATTGATTCCATTCCTTTTCTTTTTTTGACCTTCTTACATTATACTGATTTTTACCAAAGAATGAAATAATTGTGCGATAAGAAAGCAAAAAACTTTGCGGAAACTTATGTCTTTTGCAACTACTGCCACAATTGTATCCCTAACAGTTCGACAAAAATAAAAATCATTTGCTAAATTTAGCCGTGATACTTGTAAAAAAAGAAGACAACCTCAACAGTTGTCTTCTTATAAAAACTTATATTAACGATCCTCTGAAGTTACACTAACTGATGCCCAACGGCTATGATCAATATCGTATGACCAATCAAAATCTTTTACCCGGTTAGAAACTGGCAATACTTCTTCACGGAACAACGTTGGAACAATGTAAGCTTCATCTGCTACGTATTCTTGCCAATCGTATAGGTTTTCAATTTGAGTATCTTGATCCAATGAGGCTTCTGAATCAATCGCATTTAACAGTTCAGTATTTTCATCGGATTCAAACCGAGTATAGTTAAATGGCTCAGCAGGGCCGAATAATCCGCTAGGTGAAGGGTCCGAACTAACGCCCCAAGCAGCGTCATACACATCAATGTCTGGGTCATCATTTTCTAATTTATCATAGAACGCTTGGAAGTCAATCAAACGGCCGGTAGTTAATTCTACATTCAAACCGATTTCTTCCCATTGTTGTATATTATAATCTGCCAATGGTTGCGCCGTTTCACCACCGGACATCACAGCATAATTAATCGTTAATTCTTCACCGTCTGGGTCTTCCCGGATTCCATCTCCATCGACATCTTCATAACCAGCATCATCCAATAATTCACTTGCTTTATCTATATCGTAATCAATACCTTCTAAATCATCATCATGAAAGTTTTCAAATAATGGAATAATAGGTGAGTTCGCATCGGTACGCAACCCATGATAATATTTTTCTCCAATGGCATCACTATCAATCGCATATCCCATTGCTTGACGTAGGGATTTATCTGCCATTTTAGCGTCTGGGTCATATTGCACTCTGCCTTCATCCTCGTCCCATTCACCTAGCTTAAAGCCTAAGTAATTATAGCCTAGTTCGTCTCTACCTAACATTTGATAGTCTTCCGCGTCTTCATACGAGGAGTAATTATCTGTTGGCATTTTTAAGAACAGATCGTATTCTTTAGAGTTTAAAGATTCTACAGCTGAGTCAGTAGGTTGGACAGTAAAAGTGAGTTTATCTAGCTTTGGTGCTTCACCATAATAGTACTCGTTAGGTTCGTATTCAACCGATTCACCTGCTACGATATTGGTCATTTGATAAGGGCCAAAAGAAAGTGGGTGCTTTCTCACTTGATCACTAGACTCCATCTCATCCACTGGTATGTCTTCTAAATCGTGTTTAGGCAAAGCACTCGACCATACCGATTCGCTTAATTGTAGTAAACCTGGGTGGACTTCTTTGTATTCAATAGTTACTGTTTTATCATCGACTTTTTCGATACCAGAAATCTCATCGGCATCACCTGCGTGATATTCATCCATACCGACAATGTTGGTAAAGTCCTCCCCATAGCGAACACCTGTATAATCAGGATCACCAATGACTTCATGAGTGAAAATATAATCGTCTGCTGTGACATCTTCGCCATCTGACCATGTCAAATCTTCATTTAAAGTGACTGTCCCTGTTTTATTCTCTTCATCAAGCTCATAATTAGCGGCTCCACCGTCTACCATTCTCATATCTTCATCCATTAAAAACAATTCTTCATGGGATGGTTCCATAAAGTCATTATCATAACTATCTTGGTAAAATTCTCTTTGGAATAACCCTTGGAATTGTGTATCCATTACTACAGCAACGTTTAAAGAACCACCATCGATTGCTTCGTCATCATTATCTGTTTGAATCGCCAAATCGACTCCTTCTCCATCGGCGGAATCATTATTGTTGTCCCCGTTACCTCCCCCACAAGCTGCCAATACAAATGCTGATAAAAGTGTAACTACACCTAAAAACTGTTTCTTCATCCAATTTCCTCCTTATCTTTTTTTAACCTAAACGTTGGCGCGCATCCGCTGAACGCTTAAACGCTTGACCCACATAATTTATACTTAACATCAAAACCAAAATAAGAATTGACGCTGGTACCCAAATCCATTGTTTCGTTGAAAGTACATCACCATTACTAGCATAACCAATTAAGGTTCCCAAACTAGGCACATTAGTTGGTAAACCAAAACCTAAGAAAGTTAGGGTAGTTTCAATACCAATATTGGCTGCGAAATTCATCGTCAAATTCGTAATAATTAATGAACTTAAGTTGGGCATAATCTCACGAAACATAATCTTAAATCCATTTGTTCCCATCGTTTTTGAAGCATTGACGTAATCCCGACGTGATTCTGATAAAGCCTTACTACGAAATAGTCGCGCTTTAGCCACCCAATAAAAACCACTCATGACAGCAACAAACGACCAAACATTATAGCGTGGGATAATTGATACAAAAACAATAATGATTAACATCACTGGTAAAATCATGACAAAATCAACAACACGCATCAATACATTATCAATAATTCCGCCGTAATAACCTGAAAGCAGGCCTAATGCCACACCAATAATTGAGGTAATAATCGTAATTGAAAAACCGATCAAAATGGAATTACGCGCGCCTATGATCAATTGGCCTAAAACGTCACGCCCTCCTTCATCTGCACCAAGCAGATAGGTTGACCCTTCCATTGAAACGGTACCTGGAGGAGCGTACTTGTCTAAAATACTGACATGCATAATTTGATCTTGATTAATAAAAAATGTCCCAATAAACACAGAGAGCAGGGTAATAACCAAAATAATTAACGAAAAAATGGCAATTTTATCTTTAAGAAATTCCCGCGTAACCATTTTAAGGCCCATAGGCGGAGCACTTTCTTCTATTGGGAGCTGTTCTTGTTCTCTTTCTTCAGCCATCTTTCTCCTCCTTTCTATTCAATTCGAATTCGCGGATCAACAATACTCATGACAATGTCTGAAATCAAGGTCCCAATCAAGGTTGCCAGTCCTAAAATCAAGGTTAATGAAGTAATCACCGCATAATCGCGTTGAACGATACTATCAATAAACAGCTTTCCTACACCTGGATAGGAAAAAATTTGTTCTATAACGACCGAGCCGGCAATCAATTCCGTAATTTCATATCCTAATTGCGAAGCAACTGGTAAAAAGGCATTCCGAAAGATGTGGCGAGAAAACACTTTATTCGTGGGTACCCCTTTGGAACGAGCCGTACGAACAAAATCCAACGATTTCGCATCAATGATTTCACTACGTAAGTACTGGATGGTTACTGACGTGCCCAATAAGGCTTGCGTAATAGCTGGTAAAATCAAGTGATACACTCGATTCCAAAAGGCATCCATTCCGGATAACCCACCATCAATCGAGCCTCCAGTAGGAAACCAACCTAAGCGATAGCCAAAGGCAAAGAGCATGATTAGAGCAAAGATAAAAATCGGTACAGCAAAACTAAAGAAGTTATATACTACAACCGTTTTATCTAAGAAAGAATCTTGAAAACGCCCTGCTAATATTCCTAATGGAATAGCAATCAGATAAGTCAAAACAATAGTTAACGCAGAAAGATAGAGCGTATTAGTAATCCGACCTGCTAAAAGATTGGCTACAGGCATTCTATAAAGGAAACTATCGCCAAAGTCCCCTTGTAATGCATTTCCAATCCAGCGGAAATATTGTTGATACCAAGGATCATTTAAGCCAGCTGCTTCCCGCATCCGTGCAATTTCTGCGGGATCTTGGTTAGGATTAATTAAGCCGGTAAATGGATCGCCAGGCATAGCCTGGGCAATCAAGAAAATTAGAACACTTAAAATAATAACTTGCGGAATCATCAAAAGAATCCGGCGTAATATTGTCTTCCACATTATTTAGCACCCCCATCTTTTTCTGCGACTTGATGTGTTGGGGTGATTTTTTGCAAATCGTAGACACGACCCGTTTCATCATAATAATCTTTTTGATGTGCCCGATATTCTCTTTCCACTTCCAGCCGCTGTTTTTTATGCTCATCGCGATGTCTGACATCGATTTTAGGGATCGCCGACAATAACCGTTTTGTATAAATATGGCGAGGATCATTATAAATATCTTCTCTACTGCCAATTTCAACAAAACGACCTTTATGCATGATCGCAATATTATCGCACATATGCTTAACCACACCTAAATCATGTGAAATAAATAAATAGCTTAAGCCATACTCCTCTTGAATCCGTTTCATGAAATTTAACACTTGTGCTTGCACCGAAAGATCCAAAGCCGAAACTGGTTCGTCAGCTACGATCAACTTAGGGTTGGTTGCAACTGCCCGTGCTACGCCTAAACGTTGTCGCTGTCCTCCAGAAAATTCATGCGGATATTTATATAATGCATCTTCAGGCATACCTACAATATCGAGTAATTCTTTTACTCGCTTTTTCTCTTCTTGCACACTTAATTTTTCAAAGTTGCGTAGAGGTTCGGCAATAATATCTAATACACGTTTTTTGGGATTCAAACTAGACATTGAATCTTGGAAAATCATTTGCACATCACGATTATAATTTATTTTTCTACGAATCGAAGGGTTTGTGATATCTTGATCCTCATAATAAATCGCACCATCGGTTACTTTTTCTAAGCCTACAATCGCTTTACCGGTAGTTGACTTGCCAGAACCAGACTCGCCTACAAGCCCATATGTTTTCCCTTTTTCTATCATAAAATCAACACCATCCACCGCATAGACATGATCGGTAACACGGTTAAAAAAACCGCTGCGAATAGGATAGTGAATTTTCAGATTTTTTATCGTAAGTATTTCTGACATTTACACATCTCCTTGTTCGTCTCTAAAATGAAAATATTTATAACAGCTACAACGAACAAAATGATCAGGCGCTACCTCATGTAGCGTAGGATGCTCTTCGTGTGCCTCCTCCGGTATCCAAGGAATCCGAGGAGCAAAACGACAACCTGTCCGTTTCATATTTTTTAAAGAAGGAACCACTCCTTCAATAACATGTAGTTCATTGTCTTGATCGTCTTCTTGTGGAATGGAATCCAGTAAAGAGCGGGTATAAGGATGCTTAGGGTTTTCAAACAGCTCAGCCGCTTCGGCATACTCCACAAATTCGCCGCCATACATCACAGCTACACGATCAGCCATTTCAGCTACAACGCCTAAGTCATGGGTAATTAAAATAATACCTGAACCAGTTTCTTCTTGTAAGCTCTTTAATAAGTCCAATATTTGTGCTTGAATGGTTACATCTAAAGCTGTCGTAGGTTCGTCAGCAATGATAATCGGTGGTTTACAAGCAATAGCAATTGCGATAATTACTCGTTGACGCATCCCACCTGATAACTCGTGGGGGTATTGACGTCCTACACGGGCAGGCTTGGGGATGCCTACTTGTTCCAATAATTCTAAAGCACGGGCTTGTTTTTGTTCATCGGTTAATTTTGTGTGATAAGACAAATTTTCTTTGATTTGATCTTCGACACGCATCAAGGGATTTAATGCTGATAAAGGATCTTGGAAAATCATCCCAATATCGTTTCCCCGGATTTTATTATAAAGCGACTCATTTAAGTTCGCTAAATTTAAGTCATTGTATAAAATTTCGCCAGTGATCGATGTATTTAATGGATCATGAAGTCCCATAATCGTTGTGGCTAATGTGCTTTTCCCACAGCCAGATTCACCAACAATGGCTAAAATTTCATTACTTTTCAATGAAAAAGATACATCATCTACAGCATCATAAAAATTATCTTTAATACGAAAAGCCGTGTGCAGATTTTGAACTTCTAATAGTTGTTCCTCATTGGACAAATATTATTCCCCCTTAAGTTAAAAAACAAAGCATCTATAAAAATCCGAATTTTCTTTCATTTCTTATTCTTTTTTAATATTTCTAATAATTATATAGAATGACTTGCGTTTTTTCAAGGGGTTCATGCTCCTTTTTTTAATTTCCTACTTAAAAGCCGGGTAAAAGAGAATGAGAATATGAACAAAGGAAACTAGCGTAATTAAACACAGTTAGGAATATGTTAAATATATTGGAAAGAATAGAATAATAAATCAGATAAGATTTAGGTCATCGAATAGACGAGAACAAGGACTGAAAAAGCAGTGGGCTGTTGTAGAAATATTGCAGTGACATTTTAAAATAGCCTATTATCTTTAGTTTATTCCTATAAAAAAATCGACCCTGATAGAAAGGGTCGATTGCTTATCTTATTAATTTAAATGAGAATCAATATAGTCAACTGCCGCACCAACTGTTTGGATTTTTTCAGCATCTTCATCGGAAATTTCTGTACCAAAAGCTTCTTCTAATTCTAACACAAATTCCATAACACTAATCGAATCAGCATTTAAATCATCTTTAATGCTCATTGATTCTTTTACTTGATCGGCCGCTACTTCAAAGTGATTGGCGATCACTTCAGCTACCTTATTAAATATTTCTTCACGCGTCAAATGTATTCACCTCCACGCCTTTAGCATAGCAAGAAATAGCTACCCAATATTTTACGATTTTTTACTTACTTTGTCTAGGCTTTTTTTCATTTTTGTAACAAAGGTTGCATTTTTATTACATTATTTTGCCTCTTCGTTCGTTTCAAATTGTTTGATTAACTTGCTTACTACCTCTGTTTCAAGCATAGTATGGATCTGCTTAATCGTGGCCGCTACTGCATCTGGTTTAGTGGCTCCATGCGTTTTAACGACAGGAGATTTCACGCCAAATAAAACCGCGCCGCCATATTCAGAGTAGTCCATTTCATTTTTCAAATCACTGAGAGCATTTTTCAGTAATAGTGCACCCAATTTCCCCTTCATTCCCTCATCGAGGATCGATTTTTTCAATAGTTTTGTGATATTTAGTGCGGTTCCTTCGATTGATTTTAAGACAGCATTCCCTGTAAAACCATCAGTCACAACAACATCTGCCACTCCATTTAAAATATCCCGAGATTCAATATTACCTACAAAGTTAATGCTAGATTCATTTGACAAAAGTTCGAAGGCTTTTTTCGTCACTTCACTGCCTTTTGATTCCTCAGTCCCATTATTTAATAAGCCTACTCGCGGGTTTTCTACTTTTCGAACATTTGCTGCATAAAAAGAGCCTAAAACTCCGTATTTTAGTAAATGCTCTGCTTTATTTTCAGCGTTCGCGCCTAAGTCAAGCATGTCAAATCCTCTATTTTCTCCAATGATAGGCAATGTTGACATTAAGCCAGGACGTTCGATCCCTTTGATACGGCCAACAATAAATAAGCCGGCAGCTAAAAGCGCCCCTGTGTTGCCCGCTGAAAAGCAGGCATCCGCTTCACCTTTTTTAACTGCTTGTGCCGCTAAAACCATTGAAGCTTGTTTTTTACGTCGAATAGCTCGTACTGGTTCATCTTCACTCGTTACTTTTTCATCTGTATGGATAATTGTAATGTTTTTTTCATCAGTTACATATTTTTTAATTTCTGCTTCTTTTCCGTATAACTGAAATTCGATCTCCGGAAAATCTTTTTTCGCCAACATTACACCCGAAACAATCGCTTCTGGTGCATTGTCGCCGCCCATGGCATCTACTGCAATTTTCACTTTATTCGCTCACCTTTCCTTAAAAACTCACCTTTTTTAGTATAGCATAAACGCTCAATCAAAAAACTGGTTTTCTTTATCTGTTTCTTTTAAATAAGAAAACAGCCCCGCATATTCAGGTAACAACTGCCAATCTTTTTTTTGCCATAAATTTTGCGCTTCATCTTTAGCTACTTCTAAAACATTGGCATCAGCTACAATATCAGCCGCTACAAATTCTGGCAAGCCTGATTGTTTAAAACCAAATACTTCGCCCGGACCGCGCAATTCCAAATCCTTTTGACTGACAATAAAGCCATTATTTGTTTCGGTCATAATCTTCATTCGCTCTTTGCCTAGCTCATTTTTAGGATTTGCTACTAAAATGCAGTAAGAAGCTTCTTGTCCTCTGCCAACTCGTCCCCGTAATTGATGCAACTGTGCCAGACCGAAGCGATCAGCATCCATAATAAGCAGCGTTGTTGCATTAGGTACATCAACCCCTACTTCAATCACGGTAGTTGAAACCAGCACTTGGATTTCATTTTCTTTAAAGCCTTCCATAATCGCTTCTTTTTCTTCGCTTTTCATCTTACCATGGAGCAAGCCTACAACAAATTCCGGGGCAAAATAATTTTTTAATTCTTCATACAATTCTACAGCATTTTGGACATCTAGCGTTTCGGATTCTTCGATCAATGGACAAATCACATACATCTGTCGCCCATTTTGCAATTCCAATTGCGCATTTTTTAAAGCATCAGAAAGCTGACCACGCTTGATCCAGCGTGTTTCAACCGGAATTCTACCAGCGGGCATTTCATCAATGATCGAAACATCCATTTCGCCATAGGCAGTAATAGCCAAAGTACGCGGAATCGGCGTTGCTGTCATAAATAACACATCGGGTTGGAACCCTTTTTCCCGTAGTCCACGCCGCTGGTTCACGCCAAAACGATGTTGTTCATCAGTAATAACTAAGCCCAGATTGGAGAAATCAACGCCCTCTTGTATCAAAGAATGCGTTCCAACCACTACATCAATTTCTCCTTGTTGCAATTGCTCAATAATTTGCTGACGCTCTTTAGATTTGGTTGAACTAGTTAAAAGAGCGGTATGTACTTCCAAAGGATCAAATAGTTGCTGCAAACTTCCTAAATGCTGCTGGGCTAAAATTTCGGTTGGCACCATTAAAGCGCCTTGAAAACCCGCTGTTACAGCCGCGTATAAAGCAATAGCCGCAACTACTGTTTTCCCGCTACCCACATCGCCTTGTAATAAACGCTGCATGTGTTTCGGTTGCAAAAAATCACGACAAATTTCATTGGTTACACGTTTTTGCGCACCGGTCAGCTTAAAAGGAAGCTTTTGCGTAAATTCTTTGACACGCTCTACGTCATAGGAAATTACAATCCCATGTTTCTCTGATTTTTCTTCTTTTTTTAATCCTTGGATTTTCATTTGAAATAAGAAAAATTCTTCAAACACTACCCGTCGTTTCGCTTGATGATGTTGGTCGGGATCTTGTGGAAAGTGCATCGCATACATCGCATCTTTTCTACCCATTAAGCGATATTTTTCCATTAGGGATAAAGGCAAATTTTCTTCAATCTGATCCCCAAAACGAGCAAATGCTTTTCTAATCAAATCAACCAACGTTTGCTGTCGCACCGCTTTACTCACATGATAAATGGGTGCAAAGTCACCTTCTTGCTTGGCGCCTAGTATCTTCATCCCCGTTAAGGCTTTGCGCTTAGCATCCCATTTGCCATAGATAGCAATATCTTCAGAAACCACAACTTTATCTTTTAAATAAGGTTGATTAAAAAAAGAGACACTAAAAACATCGCGATCTTGCATCATGCGAAATTGCAAACGGGACTTCTTATAACCAAAGCGATTAACAACTGGTGGTGAGACCACGATTCCTTTAATCGTTACTTTTTCTTGATCATTAATTTCTGCTAAGTTTCTTTCTTTAATATCATCGTAACGAAATGGATAGTAGCTCAACAAGTTCTCGATCGTCACAATTCCCAAATCAGCCAACGCTTGTGCACGCTTTTCTCCCACTCCAGCAAGTTTTGTAATTGATTCTTGTAGCATTTTTTCACCAACTTTCAAATCGAGTAGGAGATGAATGATTATTTCATTCATCGTCCTCTCACACCACCGTACGTACGGTTCCGTATACGGCGGTTCAATAATTTAAGCTTATTTCTCAAGGATTTCATTGAAATCCTTGAGTTTCCATTGTTTGAATTTTTCTTTCGTAAAGATTCGGTGGAGTAGTTTAGACTCGGAAATACGCCAATACGATTTTCGACTATTTGCATAAGTCATGGCTTCTCTGTGAGAAGCCCCTCTTGCTTTCAGTTGTCGATATTTTGTTGACACTTTCTTCCATCTTTTCCAAATAAGGGCGCGCAATCTTCTACGTAAGTGGGTCATTTGTTTCGCTAAGAAAGCCTTTAGTTCCCCTTTCTTATAATAGTTAATCCAACCTTGCGTATATTGATTGATCGATGAGATAATTTCGTCTAGGCTTCCCGATCTTTTCCGATTGGTCAGTTTCTTTAACTGTCTCTTGAACTTTTGTTTGGCCGACGCTGTGGGCCGGCTCTTTACTTTCCCTTATCTTTCCTCAGACGGAATCCGAGGTATTCCAATTGATGCGCCTTTACAATTTGGCTCTTCTCTTGGTTTACCGTGAGTCGTAACTTTCCTTCCAGGAACTGGGTGACACTTTCTTGAACCCTTTGGGCGGCTCGTTCACTTTGTACTAGCACGATAAAATCGTCGGCGTAGCGGATAAAACGATGCCCTCTCTTTTCGAGTTCCTTATCTAGTTGGTCAAGATAGACGTTGGCTAAAAGTGGAGATAAGGGGCTGCCCTGTTGGGCTCCTTGAGGTGTAGAACGGATAATTTCCCCGTCTAGTACGCCCGCATTGAGAAAATTCCAGATTAATTGAAGGATTTCTTTATCAGCGATATACCATTGCATACGATGCATTAGTTTCTGATGATTGATGGTGTCGAAATAACTTTTTAAGTCACAATCCACGACCACATTGTAGCCTTCTTCATAATATTTTCCTGCTTGATCGATTGCCTGTTGGCAATTCTTTCCAGGTCTAAATCCATAACTGTTTTTAGAAAAGGTCGGGTCGATCAAAGGGGTAATGACTTGTAAAATCATCTGTTGTACCACGCGGTCTCGTACGACAGGAATACTCAACTTTCGTTTCTTGCCGTCTTTCTTATCAATCTCTACCCGTTTGGTGGGCTGAGGACGATAAGTCCCTTCTTTCAGTTTTTGAACAAAAGGTTGTCGGTATTTGTTTAGATGTTCCTTGATTTCAAATACGGTCATCTCATCGATGCCTGGTGCTCCTTTGTTCTTCTTTACTTTCTCGATGGCTCGATCAATATTCATCGAACTTACGAGTTCGTCCATTAATGGATAGCCACTTTGGTTCTTCATTTGATTGTCGTGCTCCCTTACGCGCTCCTCATTTCCTCTTTTGCTTCCAGCTTATCCCTCCATGAGTGAGCTACCTCTCGGTCTTTACCACGGTATTGGCTGCGGTCCTGGTGAGCACATCCACCTCCTTGTTTACTTCAAAGTTATTATTGTTCAGTCCTTCGTATCGTAAGATACTACTATGACCTCGGCTGACTTCTATCGATTCGTTGTTACTACGATTGATTGCATTCGCTCGATAGACCTCCTCGGGTAAGGCGCGATCACCTTCCACTCATCTCACTGCTTCATTTACTGGATAGGATTCGGGCAGTATCGGACTTTGCTTTGTTTTGCAAGCTCATCCGTCCCAATCCAGCCTTCTTATGAAGTTCCTGTTCGTCAGTGCGAGTGTTTGCCTCCAGCTTCCTTCAGATTCCACCTCGCGATGGACACCCTTGCTTTTGGCTAACAGTTCCTACTGCCAAGCCTGTAGTGGACTTTCACCACCAAGTTATCGCCCATGCCGAGCGCACAAAAAGCTTGGTACAAACCATAGTTTGACCAAGCTTTCTAACTTTTCAACGTGTTTTGCAAAAAGAACTTTTTCTATTCAGCTGAGAAAATATACGGATAAACGGGTTGATCTCCCACATGGATTTCAACTTCCAATTCATTATCAATGGACAAAACAGTCTCTTCTAACTGTTTGGCATCTTTTTGCGAACCATCTTTTCCAATAATGATTGTAATAATTTCTGTGTCGTCAGTAATCATTTGTTTTAACGTTTCTTTGGAGGACGCTAAAATATCAGTATTTGAGACGACGATTTTTCCATTAACCATGCCTAAAAAGTCGCCTTTTTTAATGTTAATTCCTTCAATACTTGAATCACGAATAGCATGGGTAATTGACCCGGAAACCACTGTATCAAGCATTTGTGTCATCGCTTCTTTGTTTTCACTTAAAGATTGGCGTTCATTAAAAGCTAGCATAGCTGTCATACCTTGAGATATTGTCGTAGAAGGGACTACTTCAACAGGTACTTCGGCTACCTCAGCTGCTTGGTTAGCGGCCATAAAAATATTTTTATTATTAGGTAAAATAATGACTTGATTGGCGTTAACTTCATCAATAGCTTTGATGATATCTTCGGTGCTTGGGTTCATCGTTTGACCACCCGAAATCACATATTTTGCACCTAAGCTTTCAAATAACTGCTTTACGCCACCACCAGCAGCAACCGTAATAATCGCATAGTCACACCGAGGCTGCTTTTGAGTCTTCGCTTCATTTTCTTCATTATTTAAAATCGTTTCATGTTGTAAACGCATATTGTCTACTTTAATTTTGACTAATGAACCAAATTTCTGTCCATAATTCATGACTTCGCCTGGATATTCCGTATGTACATGGACCTTGATAATTTCATCATCATTGACAACTAGTAAGGAATCTCCTAATTCATTTAAATAATTACGAAAAGTATCGTAATCAAATTCACTTTCTACAGTCGGGCCTTCTCCAATTTCCACCATAATTTCGGTACAATACCCGTATTTAATTTCGTCTGTTGATAGCTGACTTTGTACACTGCGATGATGCTCTGCATTCACTAATTCATCCATCGCACCTGGTGAAACAAAATAATCTTGTTCCTCAGGTTCATATTCTCCATTTAAAGCACTTAAAAAACCTTCATAAATGAACAATAAGCCTTGTCCGCCACTATCGACAACGCCTACTTCCTTTAAGACTGGCAATAGATCTGGTGTCTTATCTAATGCTCGTTTCCCGCCTTTTACAATAGCTGCCATCACTTCTGCACAATCGTCAGAGGTTGCTGCTTTTTTTTCACCATAATCAGCTGCGACACGCGCTACTGTCAAGATAGTCCCTTCAACTGGTTTCATCACCGCTTTATAAGCAGTCTCGACACCGTGCTTAAAAGCTTGGGCCAAGTTGTCAGCTGATAAAACTTCAAGATCCGCAATACTCTTGCTGAAACCACGAAATAATTGGGACAAAATAACGCCTGAGTTTCCTCTAGCTCCCATTAACAGTCCTTTTGAAAGGCAGTCAGCTAATTCTCCTATTTTTTCTGAAGTCGAGTCAGAAACTCCTTTAGCACCGCTAGACATTGATAAGTTCATATTCGTTCCAGTATCTCCGTCTGGCACTGGAAATACGTTTAACGAATTAACAAATTCTGCATTTGATTGAAGACGATTCGCGCCCGCTTGGACCATTTCTTGAAATTGGCTTGCGCTAATATCCGTTACTTTCACTGATAATCCTCCTTAAGTTACAATCGCTGAACATTCAGCTAGTTGTCTGCCTTTAATCAGGCAATACACGAACACCCTGAACAAACACATTCACTGAATTAGCAACAACGCCAAGCATTGTTTCAAGGTTATATTTTACTTTTTCCTGTACATTACGTGAAACTTCCGAAATTTTAGTACCATAGCTTACGATCGTATAGACATCAACGGCAATCCCATTTTCTTCTTGCCGTACCACTACACCTCGTGCATAGTTTTCTTTCCGTAAGATTTCATTAATATTATCTTTGAGTTGATTTTTACTAGCCATCCCTACGATGCCAAAAACATCAGTTGCCGCTCCACCGACAACTGTTGCAATTACTTCATTAGTGATTTCAATTGTTCCTATTGATGTATTTATTTTTACAGCCATGATAAGCCTCCTTAGCAAACAAACTGCCCATTTTCTACTATAGTATTTTAACATAGCCCTTCTTTAAATAAAAGAAGATGACACTATCTAGCCCCTGGCTGTTGGTGAAATGCAGGGTATTTCTTAGCAATTCAATTGTAAGTTTTTCAGCAAAACAACAGTATATTCAATTGTTTGCCTCATTTTACGTGGCCGTTCCTTTCATAAAAACGTTATAGCCTTGTCTAATTTACAATGTTCCAATAAAAAAGTCAATGTAAGACAGAAATTTAGCTTGCAAATAAGTCAAATTTATGCTAAATTCAACTAGTATGAGCGAAAAACCAGCGCTCCTAGATCAAGGCAAAGGAGGAAACAACACATGTCAAAAGTATGTTATTATACAGGTCGCAAAACAAGAAGCGGCAACAATCGTTCACATGCGCTGAACGCTACTAAACGTACTGTAAAGCCTAACTTGCAAAAAGTTCGTATATTAGTAAATGGCAAACCTAAAAAAGTTTGGGTATCAGCTCGTGCTTTGAAATCTGGACAAGTTGAGCGCGTATAATTTTTAAAAGTTCCTAGAGGGGATAAACATTGAAAACTCATTGTTTATCCCCTCTTTAATTTTGCATAAATAAGTTTAGCAATGAACCTCCTCTGCTTTTTGTATCGAAATAGCAAGACAACTCCTCAGACATTGAACAATTCTAAGGTCTCTTCTTTCTCATTTTCTTTTACCCTACCACTCAAGGTCTATGAAAATCCTGTGCTTTAAAAGAAGTTTACTACACAGGATTGAAATATGTGATAGACTTTGGTTAAGTAAGGTTACAATTTAATCACCACTTTCATCGAAAAAAACAGAGAGGAAGGTAGATATAAACATGAAAATTAAAATCATTGGAAGCGATACAGACAATGAAAGACTTACTAAGTCAGTGAATGAATTCTTAGATGGTAATATTGAAGTAGTGGATATAAAATTTAGTAATAGTATGAATGGCTTGGCTGTTTTGATTATGTATAACGAACGCTGATTAATCAATTATTTTTTAAAAGAGCGCTTTAGTATAAAAGAAGACTTCCAAATAACTGGAGGTTTCTTTTGCAATACAAAGTGCTCTTTTTTTTAATGTTTAAAAAAGGGATTCTTTATAAGAGAAATACAGAGCCACAACAGAGGTATATTCTTACTTGAGTTTTTAACTGGCTTTCTCTCTTTTTTCTTGATAGTAAAGAGGAAACTATTTTTCTAAAACTCCTAAACCATAGGCTTAAAACAAAATAGATACACCCAACACAAAAGCGTGTACAGCACATACGAAGTCTGGTAAGATTAAGCCTAATTTCTTGTAACACTATGAAAGGAGTGGTTGTTTAATGAATATGGGTATAATTGCATTGCTTGCACTGGTTTTAATTATTATGATTGGGTTTGTAAAAAAACTCAACATTGGGCTTTTAGCAATAGCAACAGCTGTTGTGATTGGCTATGCATCTGGCCAATTTTCAACGGAACAAATATTAGAAGGTTTCGACGCTTCGTTATTTATCACATTGCTAGGTGTGACATTTTTATTTGGAATCATCAATGATAATGGTTGTCTAGATGTATTAATCAACAATATTATCAGCAGCTTCGGCAAAAGAATTTGGTTTATTCCGATTCTTGTATTTATTATTGGATGGTTGATTGCTGCATTAGCAGGAGCCGTCGCTGCGCTCGTCTTTACTGTTTCAATGTCTATCCCCTTGCGCGTAATTCAGGATATAACCCTGCGCTCCTGATGATTATTGGTGTTGCAGGAGCACAATCAGGGCGTTTTACATCAATTACACCCGATGGCAATGTAGTCGCTACAATTATGTCTGAGCAAGGCGTAGAGGAAATTCTGACCCCATTAACCTCAAATGTAACCATTGGCATGATCATTTTATCTATTGCTGCCTTTATTTATTTCAAAGGATATAAGACACAAAAGTCCAAGGTAGCCGATAATATGATTGAAAAAGAGCGCTTGACTAAAAACCATTGGATCGCCTTAGCAGGAGTACTGCTTTTTATCTTCTGTGTCATTGCATTAGGCTTAGATGCAGGGCTCGTCGCTATTTCTATAGCAATGCTCTTGCTTATATCAGGGATTTCAGACGAAAAAGAAGCGTTCCAAAACATCCCTTGGAATACTATTTTGATGGTAACAGGTGTAGGTCTATTAATGAATATTGTCAAAGAAACCGGTGGCATTGATATTTTAGTGGGAACGATCGGGGACTTTTCCAATTATGCCACCATTATGGGTATGAGCTCCTTTGTTGGTGGATTTATGTCCTGGTTTTCATCTACTTTGGGAGTGGTCATTCCTACATTAGCGCCAACGGTAAGCGATCTGGCCGAGGTTATTGGAAATAATACAAATGAAACCGGATTGTTAAGTACCATGATTGTTGGCTCCAGCTCTGCCGCATTCAGCCCTGCTTCTAGTGCGGGTGGTTTGATTTTATCAACTATAATTGGGGACCGACAATTCGGAGAAAAATTCAATTCCAATAAATTGTTTGTAACGCTTTTTGGTTTCTCAATTGTGATGCCTCTGTTGAATTCTGTTCTGGCCATTACGGGGATCTTTAATTTATTTAATTAATAACAGATCAACTGTTAACTTAAAAATATACAATACTATTTGACTGTAGTAGCCCTATTTTACAGTTCTTAAAGGAAGACAAATGTTGGTATGTCAACATTTGTCTTCCTTTTTTAATTTTGTTTAGATAAACTGAAAGTTGCTTTGTGAAATAACTTCATAACAGTTTTTCATTCCCTATAAAGTCATCTATGAAAGCAAAGTTATAACGTTTGTACGAATTTTATAACTTCACTTTTCATTAGAATTTTATTAGAAAGTCAAAACTTTCTTTGAAAACTATTTGTTTTCTATTCTGACAGCTAGTAAACTCATTGGTGTACTTATATTTTCATAGTATTGTGTATTATATTGCAAGGAGGGAACTCGAATGAATGAGATAGAAAACCAGAAAAATAAGGGTTTTTTTGGTTGGATAGAACGAGTGGGTAACAAATTACCTGATCCGGTCGTTTTATTCATGATTTTAGCCGCAATTGTTATTGGAGTATCAGGGATTGCAGGTGCAACAGGTTTAAGTGTAGAATACTTTGATGCTGAAGCAGGAGAAAACCTTACAGTAGAAGCTATTTCACTATTATCAGCTGAAGGTCTTAACCATATATTCAATTCAGCCGTTGATAACTTCACAGGATTCGCACCTTTAGGTACAGTACTTGTGACCATGTTGGGTGTGGGAATTGCAGAATGGACCGGTCTTATTGAATCAACACTAAAACGCTTATTATCCAACGTACCGGCTTTCTTGCTTTCAGCAGCTGTCGTATTTGCAGGTATTATCTCAAATATTGCTTCAGATGTCGGCTATGTTGTTATTATTCCATTGGGCGCGTTGATCTTTGCTGGGGCTGGTCGTCATCCTCTTGCAGGTTTAGCTGCTGCTTTTGCCGGCGTATCCGGGGGATTTTCCGCTAATTTGCTTGTTGGACCAACAGATGCTTTACTTGTTGATATTGCAAATGCAGCCCTTACTTCAGCAGGGATCGAATATAATATTACCATCACAGCAAACTGGTATTTCATGATCGTTTCAACAATTGTACTTACTGTTGTCGGAGCTTTAATAACTGATAAATTTGTTGAACCAAGACTAGGTGAATACCACGGTGACTACCGTCCAGACTTTGAAACACTAACTAAAGACGAATTAAAAGGATTACGTAATGCTTTAATCGTGTTAGTTATTTACGCTATCATTATGGCTGTTTTGATGTTTCCACAAGGAGCTTTATTTAGAAGTTACGATGAAGCTATAGGCGCAGAGTCGATTAATGACTTTCTTGCCACTGGTTTACTTTTAGCAATTTTCTTGTTATTTGCGTTACCTGGACTAGCTTATGGTATAACCGTTGGCAAAATCAAAAGTTCTTCTGATTTTGTAAAAGGTATGACAGAAGCTATGAGTTCCATGGGCAATTATATAGTGTTAGCCTTCTTTGCTGCACAATTGATTGATTATTTCAATTACACAAATCTAGGAACAATTTTGGCTGTATCTGGTGCTGATTTACTGGAATCCGTTAATTTAACCGGGCTTCCATTAATTCTAGGTTTCATAGGAGTTTCGGGATTTATCAATCTATTTATTGGCTCTGCTTCAGCAAAATGGGCAATTCTAGCGCCTATCTTTACGCCAATGCTTTATAATTTGAATATTGCACCTGAAATGACATTAGTTGCCTATAGAATCGCTGATTCTTCAACAAACGTCATTTCTCCATTACTAAATTATTTCCCTATGATTTTAATATTTGCCCAACGTTATGATAAAAAAGCTGGAATTGGTACATTAGTATCTACTATGTTAGCTTATTCCATGGCATTCTTAGTTACTTGGACAATTCTACTAATTATCTGGTTCCTACTTGGACTTTCATTAGGACCTGGAGCAAGTATAACTTTATAAGTAAGCAATTTTCTCTTATAAAACACACCAAAAAGAGTACTTCCGTTTCTATCGCTAAACACAGGATAGATGGAAGTACTTTTTGCTTTGCTAAAATAAAACTGTGTCTTTTCTCTCTATTCAATTAATACAACTGTCTTTTAGAGGTGTTTAGTCATTATTGGATGATCGAGACATGTCTTCAAGTTTTCACTTTGCCAGCTCATTCCAACTATTTTCTTGTTGCACTTTACTTTAAATTTTCTATCTTCAGTATAGAAAGTGAACACATCTACCAGGATTCCTTCTTTAAAGGTTATTTTGAAAATATCCTCGTACAAAATGGTCATTGCTTTTTCTTTAAAATCGCCCGACAAAGTCAGTAAAATCAATGTTAGCTGGTTTTCTCCAAAGATAATAACGAATTGTTTCATTGTTAGTGCCCCCAGCCCTCCTAACAGAAATAAATTGAGATTGCTGGCGTCCATTCGTCCATAAAGAACATACTTTGAATCGATAAAATCTATATCATGTTCTTTCACATAAGCTATGATATTTTCGAGTTTTGTAGATTTATTCATGAAAGCCTCCAAGGTCGATTTTATTTTTAATACTAAAATCACTTTAGGTTTTCTCATTATATCACAAAGGTAAGACAACCAATTATCTATAAAGCAAAAAAACTAAAGCCTAAGTTTCTTTAATGAAGGATTGAAAATAACCAGCAAAGAACAGAAAGTTTGCATATAATCGAAATGGAAAAGTCGTTCATGTGTTATTCTCAGAAGTTTCTAGAGGGATCTAACCATTTTCACAGTATCTATGAAAAGTTGCTTTTTGCGGGGCCAACTTCTTTTATTTCTTTGACTGGTATCAATCAAATTTCGCCTTGAAATACTCATTTGTTCTCACCAAAAGAGGATGGCGTTTAAGAAACGAAAATAGGTGCTTGAGACCTCCCGTGGAAATCGAAGCGATAAAAGCTAAAGAACCCAGTTTTCCTCCAACGCCTTCGAATAACGAAAAAGAAAAGACAAATAAAAACGCTGTTAAAAAAGAGGCTATAATTATATCACTTTTATTTGTAAATAACTCTTTGGAAGTCATACCTGTGAATGTACCACAAAAAGCGGCAAAGACAATAACATGAGATGAATCAGAAGAAAAGAAAGCTACGAGTAGACCAATTAAAGCAGAAGCAGATACAACGTCAACTCTATTAATCATTGTATGAATCGTAAAAGTTGAAACACCAGCTAAAATCACCGTAAGAAAAACATAAATATACATTCTAAAACTTAATGGTTCCACAAAGTGAAAAGACTGATTAATAAATAATGACGTAGTATAGGTTCCGATAAATGCCAAAAAGCCTGCTTTGCCTCCCCATCCAGCAAAAATATGTGAAGAAATAACATATAACACGCCGGTAATGATTGAAGCAAACCCTATTGCAAATGGATTAGAATAAATTTGATCACAAACCATCCCGATAAAAGTGCCACAATAAATGGGTAAAGCGTAATTTTTTATTGTCCACGCTGCTATAAGCCCAATCAAGCTAGCAGCTAACACATCTCCCATGCCTACAATATGATTAAACGCAAACGTCAAGTAAGCTCCCCCGATAACGGCAACTACCGTTAGTAATTCTTTTTTTCTTATTGCAGGTTTATGATTAGAGTGATGTGTCTTTATCTTCTTTAACTCTTTTACAATATACAGCAATACTAGAATTCCTAATAGCAGCAAGCCGATCTTTATTACGTTAGGCATCTCTGCTTGAATTTCTGCTGATATAGATCGAATAATACCTAAAGAAAAAGCAGCATAGAACCCAAAGCTGATAAAAGTGAAAAGCATGTTAACCTCCTACTTATTTTTTTACAAAAGGGGGAAATTTATCCAATTTTCTCAGCCAACTCTAAAATAATCCCTTCCGGTCCACGAATATAGCATAATTTGTATATATCTTCGTAATTTTGTACCTGGCCGATCAGTTCTCCACCTCTTTTTTTCAATGGCGCAACAATTCCTTCAATGTCTTTAACAGCAAAAGCAATATGTCGAAGCCCCAGCGTATTTGGCAAGTTCTGCTGAATACCTTTGTCATCAGTTGGAAAATGGAATTTTACCAATTCTATCATCGCTTCCCCATCGGGAACTTCTAACATGACCACTGTTTCTTTGACATCATTAAGGTCAATGATTTGTTCCACCCATTTTCCTTTAACCTCTGTTTCTCCTAATTCTCTAAGACCAAGCTCAAGAAAAAAAGCTTTAACAAAAGGAAGGTCATTTACAATTACACCTACATGATCTATTCGTTGAACTTTCATACGTCTCTCTCCTACGTTTCTATGCTGCGAATTTCTTCTTAGTCGCTAACAACAAAAAGCTAACAAAAATTTCATAAAGCGAAGTGAGGGATTCAAACGAATTACTTTTAAATAAAAACTCAGCTTAAACGAATTTTACTTTTTGTATAATTTAAAAGTACTCTTACTTAGTTTAACATGTTCGGCGTTTCACTTGCAAGAGCTTACATAGGTTGGTATAAAAGTGAAAATTAACTCTTCATAGTTAAAAAGCAACCGACTAACTTTAAACATCAGCGCTATTGATGGGATATCAAACCATGTAGCTCCAATCTGCAAACATATTGTTGGACCATCAAACAACGTGCCTCCAATCGACAAATTATTGGTGGTAACTTTCTCGATGCGCCTCCAATAGTTATGAATAACTGTGGAATGTACGAAAAAACGACTCCTGTTACTATAAAGTCCAATAAATTTTGCACTTAGAATATCCAATTAACTGAAATAAAAATCCCGACTGAAATTTGGCTTCTTTTTTTACCGCAACTAATATATTAGTTACGATTTTATATCTTTAATTGCCACATACTTCGCTTTAAAGTAGAATGTATAAGTAATATATTTTATGGAGGTAACGAATTTGAATTATTTTTGGATGATCATTAAAGGAATGATGATGGGTATAGCAAATATCATCCCTGGTGTAAGCGGAGGGACTATGGCTGTTTCTTTAGGGATTTATGATGATATGATCTTCGCCATTACACATTTATTTAAAAAATGGAAAAAAAGTTTTAAAATACTACTTCCATTAGGAATTGGCTTAGTTGCTGGCGTCATCTTTTTTTCCTATGCAATTGAATTTTTATTAAGTCGGTATACACTACCAACAGCATTGGCTTTTGTAGGACTTATTCTTGGCGGGTTACCTATACTATTCCGTAAATTTCAAGCTTCAATGAAACAATATCAACTAAATTTGAACATATCTCATATTATTGTATTTCTTGCTTTTTTTGCAATAGTTGTTGGAATGTCTTTCATGCAAGAAACCGAAGCTGGTTTCACCTCGCTAGAAGTTAACTTTACAAATATTATTGTTCTATTTGTGATCGGGATTATCGCTTCTGCAACCATGGTGGTTCCTGGAATCAGCGGCTCCCTAGTTTTAATGATCCTTGGTTACTACTACGGCATTATTAATACTTTGACAAATTTCTTTGATGCTCTTCGTGTGTTAGATTGGGAAGCTCTAGTTTACAATACAAGCCTTCTCTTACCTTTTGGAATTGGCGTATTGTTAGGCATTTTCTTAATCAGTAAAATCATCGAGTACTTATTTATCCATCATCCTAGCTTAACTTACAGCGGTATTTTAGGTCTCGTCATTGCTTCGCCATTTGCCATTATTTATAATACCAATGCTTTAGCCGATTTATCTGGTTCAAATGCCCTTTCTTTTACAATAATTGGAATCGTATTACTGGTTATTTCTTTCTATTTGACTTACAAACTAGGAAAAACTGAAGAACCTACAACAAAATAAAGTCGTGCAAAAAGACGAGTAATCTCTAACAAGGGATTTACTCGTCTTTTTTATTTTAAAATAATATTTGAAATCATTATAACGCTAAATTTCATTTTTCTAGTGTCAAAAGAACTAAACATTGAAAGTAGAATAAGCGTAAATTTGAATGAATAAAGAACGGTTACCTTTATAACAGTTTTAGTAGAAAAAATCTCTTTACAGCGTAAGAAACAGCCTCTATCTTTCGCTTCTCAAGAGTCCCCACCTTATTAAAGTAGGCAGACTTGTATTGCTTATAGCAGTCGATTATACTTAAGATGAAGAAAGCCACTCGTCACATGCCGATCAACAACTAGAAAATTTACCACTCAAATGTAGAGACTTATTTTATCGTGTACGACTCACGTTGAAGAAAAACAGGAGGAGATTCGATGGAATATCTTAGAGATATTGCTACGTCCGTTGCTATCTATGGTTTTTTTGGCTTTGTTTGGTTTGGCTGGGCACTAGAAGGGCCTAAAGCGTCGTGGAAAAAATATCTAGGAATTGCTTGCGGCACTTCGCTTTTAGTAGGTTTATTAGGCGTTTATCTAGTTTTTAACTATCAAGATGAAGCAAGCGCTTTAATGGGAACAACACTGTCCACCTGGTACTATGCAATCGCACTTATCGAATTTTTGCTGGGCGGGATCGTTGCTTATATACTATACAAAAAGAAACTAGAGGACTATATCGCTCCCTGGATCTGTCTAATTGTGGGGATCCACTTTTCTCCTTTAGCTTTTATCTTTCAGGATCCTACCATGCACGTATTAACTCTCTTGTTTATCGTTACTTCCATTGTCACAGTTAAGCGCCTTAAAACAATTTCTTACAGAGCCAGTGCCATTACCGGGATTGGCGCCGGAAGCACCCTACTGTGTTTTGCATTATTTAACATTGTCCGGCTTTTACTTTCCTAACAAAAACCTTTTGCGCTTCTTCTCAGAAGATGCAAAAGGTTTTTTATCGTCAGAAGTTTAAGTAAATTTGCTAGCGCGTTTTTATTTTAGCGAACTTTCTTTTGCTGAATAAAATAAGTGAGATACACATTTACAGTCAGATGAACCAAAGCCTTGGGCTGGGATACTCCCGTTATTTCTCTTTTTTAAGCGATCAAAAAGCTGGCACTCTCCTTCTTTACCATCATAGGTTTGAACTTCTTGAATTTGTAAATAAGGACGCAAGTAATCCAGGTGCCATCGCTGCTTTTTATCCGCTTGAATGTGTCTATTTATCCTAGAATAAATATTCTTTTTCGCACTGCCCACGTAAACATAATAGCCCTTTTCAAAGGAAAAACTCCCTAGTTTACCGATTTGAACATTTTCCTTTTTTTCTGGCAAATATCCCTTTATCGCATAAAGCGTATGCGATTCTGGTATTGAAAATTCGAACTTTCTATCTTCCAAATGGTTCCACGTCCTTTTCTCATCTAAAATTTCTGTCCATAAGCCTTGGTAAGTCTGAGCAGACCAAACAGCCTCTATTTCAAATCTTATCCCGTATCATCATTTGTAACGGATGTTTAATTTCCTACAGCCCAAAACTTTGCTATAAGGTATTTATTTTCTTATACTTAACATACCATAGTATAAAAAACTGCGATAGCACTAATTTTATGTGCTTTTTGAGGCCATAAAGAAACAAGTAAGACAGCTCTGCTAGGAAATTTTTATTACTATCTAAGTACAATTTTTTTCTAGAGAGATTACGGCTGTACAATCAAATTACATTTTTTATTAATATTGTCTATACATGCTTATGACGTCTCTTTGTTCTATGATAAACTGAAGCGAAGTATGAATATTTTTTGTCGAAGGAGTTCTGCTCGATGGTCAAAGATTTTTTGCAAAAAAACAAACGGTATGTCCTCGCAAGTTTTTTTATTCCTGTGATTGTAATGGCTATTATTTATTTAACAATCGGTATCTATCCTGGAAGTGATCGTACACTTCTGGCTAGTGATGCCTTTTCGCAATTTTCTAATTTTCATGCGAGTTTTCGCAACGCTTTGTTAGGCAAACAAAGCTTTCTTTATACTTGGAATGCTTCCTTGGGGTTAAACTATCTTTCCTTAGTTTCTTATTATTTAGGCGGTTTTTTTACTCCGCTGGTATTGCTTTTCCCCAATCAGTTAATGCCAGATGCCCTTTATTTTTTGACGCTGATCAAAATAGGCAGCGCCGGTTTAAGCTTTTGGTTCTATGCTAAGCATACTTTTAAAATTCCTCAAGGAAGCCATGTAACGCTAGCCATTTGTTATGCATTAATGTCCTTTGTTACAGCACAATCTGAGCTCATTATGTGGTTAGATGCGTATGTATATTTGCCTTTAATTATTTGGGGTATTGACCGCTTAATGCAAAAAGGGAAACCCAAGCTCTTATTTATTAGCTACTTCATGTTATTTCTCACTAGTTTTTACCTAGGGTTTATGATTGGCGTATTCTCAGTGCTTTACTTTATAGTTCAACTATTTAGGAATTGGAAAGAGAATAAAAAAAGAATTTTGCCTTATTTTATCACTTCTTTTTTAGCCGGTGGGGCATCGATGATCATCATCTTACCCGCACTATTAGATCTACGAGCAAACGGTGAAGAGTTAACCCAGATTACCAATCTCAAAACCGAAGCAACTAGCGGTTTCGACTTCTTCATTAAAAATATGATCGGCGTTTACGATACCACTAAATATGGTTCCATTCCTTTTATTTATATTGGATTATTGCCGCTTGTCTTTTGTATTTTTTATTTCGTGGTTAAAGAAATTTCTTGGAAAGATAAAATTCTTTATGCTTCATTAATCGCACTATTGTTAGCAAGTTTTTATTTCATTCCTTTAAATTTATTTTGGCATGGGATGCATGCGCCCAACATGTTTTTATTCCGCTATGCTTTCTTACTCTCTTTTACAGTTATTATGTTGGCCGGCTTCGGTTGGGAAAAATTAAACGCCCCTAATGAAAAAAGATTGCTTTTTTCTTTTGTGTTTTTGATCATTGCATTTGCTTTGACCTATCTTTTGGTCTATCAAACACATGATTATTTAGAGCCTATTTCACTTATTTTAACTTTGGCTTTCTTAGTCGTTTATTTTATTATCTTTTACACCAAACAGTTTACTCTTAAACAGCTGGTAATGTTTTTACTATTATTTGCGACAGTAGAGATGGCTATCAACACCAACAGTATGTTACGAGGGATTTTAGATGAATGGAACTATCCTTCCCGCGATTTATATACCGAACCATATCCTGCGATCGATGAACTTGTTGAACAAACTAAAGAAGAAAATGATACTTTTTATCGCTTGGAAAACCTTGATCCAGTTTCTGCTAATGATAGCTTTAATTACGGTTATAGTGGAATTAGCATGTTTTCGTCTATCCGTAACCGAAATACTTCGGGCTATATGGATATGCTGGGCTTTCGTTCCAGAGGGACCAGTCTAAACATTCGCTATCCCAATAATACATTATTGATGGACAGCTTGGCAGCAGTTAAATATAACTTGTCTGAACAACCCGTTAATAAATACGGCTTTAGTCAAAAAGCTACTAGTGGAGGCTATCAACTATATGAAAATCAAAATGCTTTACCATTAGGATTTTTAACTGACCCAGCGATTCAACAAGTCAATCAATATGAAAATGATAATTTAGCAAACCAAACGAATTTAATGAACCAATTAGCTGGTACTGAAGAGACCTTTTTCCAATTCCGACCCATTACCGTAACTGATTTGAATAATGTGACCATCGAAAACCAAGGCTCACATACAAAATTTAGCGAAGAAAAAGGAAATCAAGCTAAGGAAGTCACTTGGACTGTTACTGTTCCCGCTCATTCGCAAGCTTATCTAAGCTTATATCCAACTAACTTTGCCGAGTTAGAAAATTCGACAGCAACAATCACAGTTAATGACCAACAACGAGAAAGTCAAATTAGCACCAACGGACAGTATTATGATTTAGGTTTTTATGACCAAGCAGAAACCGTTGAATTTACGGCAAGCTTTTATGGTACAGAAGACATTTCTTTCCAAAACCCACAAGTGGTAACTCTGGATACTGATGCTTTACAAACAAGTATCAATAAAATCCAAGGAAATGGGGTCGAAATGCAAACTGGAAAACGCAATGCCCAAGCTGAAGTGACCACAAACAGTAATCAAACGCTGGTAACAACGATCCCTTATGATGGAGGCTGGCATGCAAAAATTGATGGTAAAAAAGTGCCCGTTGATTCTTTTCAAGACGCTTTCGTAAGTTTAGAAATTCCTGAAGGAAAACACACTGTGGAACTAAATTATCTACCGCAAGGATTTCTTCCAGGTATGGGACTATTTATTGGATGTACTATCCTATTTGTCGGTTTTGATTGGTATTATGAGAAAAAGCGTCTACGTTAATTTCACTTGATAAGCCTAAAGATATGTAAGGTATCCTTACATATCTTTTTTTATTCAGTGAGTTTTTTGCTTTTTTTACAGGTTTTTCAACAAAAAAGTAGCCATTATGTTAGGAAACATAACACAAAAGATTGACAAGCATAAAATGTCCTGCTATATTACTACTATCATCTTACAAAAAGCGGAAAACCAACGCTCTAGTAAATGATAGTTTAAAAAAGGATGGGATATTATGGAAAAAACTAAAATAAGCACCACTGAGATCAAGAAAATCGCTAAAGAAGAAAATGTTCGTTTTTTACGTTTAATGTTTACTGACATCTTAGGCACTATTAAAAATGTAGAAGTTCCTATCAGCCAATTAGATAAAGTACTAGCTAACAAATTAATGTTTGATGGTTCTTCTATTGAAGGCTTTGTGCGAATTGAAGAAAGTGATATGTATCTTTATCCCGATTTAGCAACCTGGATGATCTTTCCTTGGGAAAACGAGCATGGAAAAGTGGCACGTTTAATTTGTGATATCCATAACCCTGATGGCACTCCTTTTGCAGGAGATCCACGAGGAAATTTAAAGCGTTCATTAGAAAAAATGAAAAAATTAGGTTTCACTTCTTTTAATTTAGGTCCCGAACCAGAATTTTTCTTATTCAAATTGGATGATAATGACGACATTACTATGAATTTAAATGATACTGGCGGATACTTCGACTTATCACCAACAGATCTGGGTGAAAACTGTCGTCGTGACATTGTATTAGAACTAGAAAAATTAAATTTTGAAGTCGAAGCTTCACACCATGAAGTGGCTTTTGGTCAACATGAGATCGACTTTAAATATGCCGATGCTGTAGAAGCTTGCGATAATATCCAAACTTTTAAACTTGTAGTTAAAACTATCGCCCGTAAACATGGCTTACACGCGACTTTTATGCCAAAACCGTTATTTGGTATCAATGGTTCAGGCATGCATTGTAATATGTCACTGTTTGAAGGAGATAAAAATGCTTTTTACGACGAAACAGATGATTTACAACTAAGCCAAAATGCTTACCACTTTTTAGCTGGTCTTCTAAAACATGCCCGTGCATTTACGGCTATCTGTAATCCTACCGTTAATTCATATAAACGTCTCGTGCCTGGTTATGAAGCTCCCGTATACATTGCTTGGTCAGGCAGAAACCGTTCACCTCTCATTCGCGTGCCCGAATCAAGAGGACTATCTACCCGTTTGGAATTACGTTCTGTCGACCCTACAGCTAATCCTTATTTAGCTTTATCGCTACTCTTACAAGCAGGTTTAGATGGTATCGAAAACCAATTGACTCCGCCAGCTCCTATCAACCGCAACATTTATCATATGGACGAAAAAGAACGAGCAGCCGATGGCATCTATGACCTACCTTCAACTCTGGAAAACGCACTAAAAGCACTAGATGAAGATGAGTTGCTCAAAAACGCACTAGGAACACATATTTACACAAGTTTTGCAGCAGCCAAAGAAAGTGAGTGGGCCACTTTTAGGCAAACTGTTTCCGAATGGGAGAAAGAACAGTATTTAGAATTATATTAAAATATTAGTGGTCTCACTATAAGACAGATTAATTTAACCGCCTAACATGAAAGTTGCTTTATTCTGTTAATAAGAACATGAGAATTCAAAAACAGCGGGACTAATATACTTTAAAAACAGCACTTTTGAAAAATAGTGAGGCTAATTTACTTATCAGACACAAAAACTGCTACATTCTGTTGAATAAGCTCATTGAAATTCCAAAATAATGAGACTATTAACGTTTAATAACACCGGAATCGAGAAACGATGTTGTTAATCTCTCTTAAGAACAGTGATTTTGAAAAGTATTGAGGTATTAGCTGAATTACCTTACTAGAATCAAAAAGCAGTGGGCTATTTAGAATAGAATAGCCCACTGCTTTTTTACTCGTATTTAACTTCTTTTAAATATAAACCTTCTGGATGAGCAGTAGGTCCTGCTGCATCGCGGTCACGTGCAGCAATAATTTGCGGAATCGCATCATGTCGAATATTTCCATTTCCAATTTTTAACAGCGTACCTACTATAATCCGGATCATATTATACAAAAAGCCATCGCCTCGGAAAGTAAACAGTAGCTCATCTCCTGATTCACTAATAACCAAATCCGCCTCATAAATTGTCCTCGTTTTATTTTTAACTGCACTTTTTCCTGAACAAAATGAAGTAAAATCATGCGTCCCTAAAAAATCAGGGAGTGCTCGCTTTATTTTTTCTAAATCCAGTTCGTATGGATAATAGCTAGTATAAAAACGGCGAAAAGGGCTGCGCGGTTTGCCAATATCTACCCGAAATTCATAGGTTTTTTCTTTCGCTAAATAACGAGAATGAAAGCTATCCGGGACCAGCTCTACTTGCTTTACAGCAATATCTCCTGGCGTTTGGGTATCTAGAGCAAAACGCAATTTTTCTAACGATTGCTCAAAGGGCCAAGCAAAATCAATCACTTGCCCTAAGGCATGAACGCCGGCATCTGTTCGTCCCGAACCATTAATCTTAATCGTTTGATTTGCGATTTTAGACAATGTTTTTTCAATCTCATCTTGGACAGTGCGACCATTAATCTGGCTTTGAAAGCCGCTAAAATTTGTCCCATCATAGGCAATAATTGCTTTATATCGAACCATTTTTCCTCCTCTTTCACAAAAAAAGAGACAATAAGCAAAAACCACTTTTTGTCTCGATTATTTTAAGCTCTTAAATAAATTAATGCCACCGTTAGCAGCGCATAAGAACATATAGAAACGGTATCTTTTTTATGCCAATGCAGTATTCGATATTTGCTTCTTCCTTCACCACCTTGATAGCCACGGGCCTCCATCGCTGTTGCTAAATCATCTGCTCGATTAAAGCTTGAGACAAACAGAGGAATCAGCAAAGGAATAACAGCTTTCATCTTTTGAATCAAATTTCCTTCACTAAAATCAACTCCACGAGCGCGTTGAGCATTCATAATTTTTTCTGTTTCATCCATTAAGGTTGGTACAAACCGTAAGGCAATTGACAACATCAAAGAAATTTCATGAACAGGAAAATTAATTGCATTCAAGGGACGTAAAATAAATTCGATAGCGTCTGACAACTCTAATGGAGGGGTTGTCAACGTTAGTAAAGTCGACATAAAGATAATTAGTACAAACCGACAGAAAATAAAAATCCCGTTTTGTACACCAAAGGCAGTAACCTGAAAGACGCCCCATTCCCAATAAACTTCGCCACCAGAAGTAAATAGGACTTGCAAGGCAACTGTAAATAATATCAACCAAAGTAGTGGCCGAACGCCACGCAGGAAAAAACCAAAATCAATTTTTGACAAATAAATACAAAAAATCGTAAATAGGCCTAAAAGTAAGTAGCTTTGCCAATTATTTGCGAAAAAAATGATCCCAATAAAGTAAAAACTAGTAAGCAATTTCGTTCGCGGGTCCAGTCGATGAATGAGCGAATTTCCCGGAATATATCTACCTAAAATCAACTTATTCATTATTTGTGTCCCCTCCTCTTGCCACTAGCTCATCGGCTAACTCGCTTGCCGTAAGAGGCAGCTGTTTAAAGGACATTCCTTTTTCTTCTAAACGTTTAGCAAACGCAGCTGCAGTCGGTACTCCTAATTGTTTCTCCTGCAGCCATTGAACATTTTGGAAAACCTCTTCAGGGCTTCCATCTTTGACTAGCTGCCCTTTTTCTAAAACATAGACATAATCTGCATAATTAGCCACATCATCCATCGAATGAGTAACCAGGACGATGGTCATTTGTTTAGCTTGACGTAAATGTTCAAATATCGCCATCATATCTTTACGTCCTTTAGGATCAAGCCCTGCTGTAGGTTCATCTAATACTAGTACTTCCGGTTCCATAGCTAATACTCCGGCAATTGCAACCCGGCGCATTTGGCCCCCGGACAAATCAAATGGAGAACGTTCAAGAAAGCTTTCGTCTAAACCAACTAATGTTACATATTCTTTAGCTAGCTCTAAAGCATCTTCTTCTGATACACCAAAATTTTTCGGTCCAAAAGCAATATCTTTGCCCACTGTTTCTTCAAAAAGTTGTGACTCAGGAAATTGAAAAACGATTCCTACTTTTTTACGAATCGGTTTTAAATTTTTATTGTTGGTTTCAGGAGTAATCGTCCGCTCACCAATTTTCACATTACCTGAGGTTGGCTTCAATAAGGCATTTAAATGCTGCAAAATAGTCGATTTACCACTTCCTGTGTGACCAACTAGCGCATTATAAGAACCTTCTTTGATTGTCATATTAATATCATATAAAACACGTTGTTCAAAGGGAGAATTGGGTTGATAGGTAAAGTTTACTTGTTCAAAAACGATGTCCATAGCCAATCCACCATCCCTTCTTCACTCAAATAATTTTCAGGGACTGTAACGCCCCGAACTTTTAGTGCTTCTTTTAATTTTTCTGGAAAAGGTAAATCCAACCCTTTTTCTACCAGGCTTGGCCCTTCAGAAAAAATTTGCGCCGGTGTACCTTCGTCTACTAACTTTCCTTCACGCATAACTAATATCCGATTTGCATTAGCAGCTTCATCAATATCATGTGTGATGGAAAGCACCGTTAATTGATATTTTTTCTTGATTTCTTTAAGAATCGAGATCACTTCTTGCCGGCCTTCAGGATCTAACATACTGGTTGCTTCATCAAGAATGATGATATCTGGTCGTAAAGCTACCACACCAGCAATCGCTACCCGCTGTTTTTGCCCACCTGACAAACGTGCAGGTTCTTTATCAGCAAAGTCCGTCAACCGTACTTGCTCCAAAGATTCTTTCACCCGAGGAACCATTTCCTCCCGTGGAATCCCTTGATTTTCCATACCAAAGGCAACGTCATCTTCGACTGTAGCTCCTACAAACTGGTTATCCGGATTCTGAAAAACCATACCGACCATTTTACGAATCGTCCAAATATTCTCTTCATTTAAATCAAATTGTCCTACTGAAACATGACCTGTTTCTGGCAAAAGCAAGCCATTGATCGTCTTGGCTAAGGTAGATTTACCTGAGCCATTATGACCAATAATAGCCACCCATTCTCCCTTATTAATAGTTAATGATAGATCTTGTAAAGCAGCTCTTGTGTCATCTTCTTGATAGCGAAACGTAATATTTTTTAAATTTATGATCGATTCCATGGGTACTCCTTTATGTATATTAAACTAAAAAAGCATTCGAGGCAGACCTTTTCCTATGCTAACTTGCAGAAATGAAAAGCATTTTATTGTAACTAACATTATCAAAAAAAAGGGATTATTTCAATTATTCTAATAGTTAGAAGGTTAAAATTTCCAGCTTTTTTCACTTTCCATTAGCTGTGTCTTTACAGCTAATCGAAACTAAAAAAAAACACTTTATGATGAATGCCTGCTCCCTGACAATTCAGGGAGCAGTGCTGAGCTAGACTCGGAAAAATTTTTCCAACATCATAACACTCTTAAAATCATCGACAAAGTGACGCTAGGTAATAGTAACTTTTACTAATACTGCTTCATTAGATTTTAGACAAGTTCTAGGATAACCATTGCTGCAGCATCTCCGCGTCTTGGTTCTGTCTTCAAGATACGAGTATAACCGCCTTGGCGTTCTTCATAGCGAGGAGCGATATCTTTAAAAAGCTTTTGTAAAGCTGAATCGATAACAATCTCTTCGTCTTCTTCACGCACATTAGCTACTTCATTACGTACAAATGTAGCCGCTTGGCGACGCGCATGCAAATCACCGCGTTTTCCTAGAGTGATCATTTTTTCTGCTGTTGAACGAACTTCTTTGGCACGAGCTTCTGTCGTAACAATCCGTTCGTTAATGAATAAGTCAGTTGTTAAATCACGCAACATCGCTTTACGTTGACTAGATGTGCGTCCTAATTTACGATAACTCACGTGGTTTCCCTCCTTCGTAAAAATTAATCGTCTTTACGTAATCCCAGACCAAGATCGCTTAATTTAGATTTCACTTCTTCAAGAGATTTGCGGCCCAAATTACGTACTTTGATCATTTCTGGTTCAGATTTATTAGTTAATTCTTGTACAGTATTGATGCCAGCACGTTTTAGACAATTGTACGAACGAACAGATAAGTCTAATTCTTCGATTGTCATTTCTAGCATTTTTTCTTTTTGTGTTTCTTCTTTTTCAACCATGATTTCAGTATTTTTCGCTTCATCGGTCATATTCACAAAAATTTCCAAATGCTCCGTGAGAATTTTCGCTGATAAACTTAACGCATCAAGTGGTTCAATTGAACCGTCAGTCCAAAGTTCCATGGTTAATTTATCATAATCATCCCGACGACCAACACGTGTATTTTCTACTTGATAGTTCACTCGACGTACGGGTGTATAGATCGAATCAACAGGAAGTACACCAATTGGCATATCTTCTTTTTTGTTTTCATCTGCTTGATCATATCCACGTCCGGGTTGAACCGACAAGCGTGCATGAAATCTTGTTCCTTCTGCTACAGTACAGATGTACATTTCTTTATTAAGAATTTCTACATCACTGTCAACGATAATATCGCCAGCAGTTATAGTAGCTGGTCCGGAAATATCGATTTCAAGGTTTTTTTCTTCTTCACTATAAAGTTTTAATGCAAGACCTTTAATATTCAAAATGATTTGCGCAACATCTTCTCGAACGCCTTTGATCGTTGAAAATTCATGTAATACACCATCGATTTGGATATTCGTGATTGCTGCTCCTGGTAAAGAAGATAACAAAATACGACGCAGGGAATTTCCTAATGTAGTTCCATAGCCTCTTTCAAGAGGTTCTACGATGAACTGGCCATAATCTTTCTCTTCATCAATCTTTGCAATTCTTGGTTTTTCGAATTCAATCATTCTTATCTATTACCCCTTTCAAAACGAAAAGTGTCTTGTTCAATGACATAAATTTTGAGACTCAAAAGAGCAGCACTCATTAAACACGACGGCGTTTTGGAGGGCGGCATCCATTATGAGGAACTGGTGTTACGTCACGAATCGCAGCCACTTCCAATCCTGCTGCTTGTAATGAACGAATTGCTGCTTCACGTCCTGAACCTGGGCCTTTTACAGTTACTTCTACATTCTTCAAACCTTGTTCCATTCCTGCTTTTGCTGCAGTTTCTGCTGCTAATTGAGCGGCAAATGGTGTTGATTTTCTGCTACCTCTAAATCCTAATGCACCTGCTGAAGACCATGATAACGCATTACCATGTACATCAGTAATCATCACAATTGTATTGTTGAATGTTGAATGAATATGTGCAATACCGGATTCAATATTCTTTTTCACACGGCGTTTACGATTCACTTTTTTTTGTGCCATGAAGTTTTAACCTCCTTCATTAGAAATTATTTTTTCTTGCCTGCGATAGTTGTTGCTGGTCCTTTGCGTGTACGGGCATTATTTTTAGTATGTTGTCCGCGAACAGGCAAGCCACGACGATGACGCAAGCCGCGATATGAACCAATTTCCATCAAACGTTTAACATCTAAGTTAATTTCACGACGAAGATCGCCTTCAACTTTTCTAGTATCCACTTCAGCGCGAATCGCATCTGTTTGTTCGTTGGTTAGATCACGAACTCGGATGTCTTCAGAAACGCCAGCTTTTGCTAAAATGTCTTTGGCAGTCGTATCTCCAATTCCAAAAATATAAGTAAGAGAAACAACTACATGCTTATCACGAGGGATATCTACTCCTGCAATACGAGCCATATTTTATTACACCTCCATTTATCCTTGACGTTGTTTATGTTTTGGGTTTGCTGAACAAATCACCATAACGCGTCCTTTACGACGAACGACTTTACAATGTTCACACATTGGTTTTACTGATGGTCTTACTTTCATGATACTTACCTCCTGTGGTTTTACGTAAGTACAATTATTTAAAACGATACGTAATACGACCACGACTCAAGTCATAAGGCGAAAGTTCGACAGTCACCTTATCGCCTGGCAAGATACGAATATAGTGCATTCGAATTTTACCAGAAACAGTCGCAAGAATTTCATGGCCGTTTTCAAGCTCGACTTTAAACATTGCATTTGGCAAAGTTTCGACGACTGTACCTTCTATTTCAATCATATCTTCTTTTGCCACGCACAGTACCTCCTTGTACTTGTTTCGCAACTTTACGCGATAAAACGGCGGAAACCTGTGTCGTGTTCCCACCTTAACTTCTTTGCAACGATTCTTTATTAATCTAGAAGTCGGACTGATATATTCTAGCATAATGCTTGATTATTTACAAGCAAAAGTTATCATAGCGCGAAAAAGGGTACGAACTACTTCGCTAGAATTTGTTTAATTTCCGCAAAAACTTCATTAATCTCACGATTACCGTCAATTGAGGATAGCAAGCCTTTTTTATCATAGTAAGCTAAAATAGGTTTACTGTTTTCCACATTAACCGCCAAACGATTTCTAACAGTTTCTGGTTTGTCATCTTCTCGTTGGTAAAAATCATGTCCGCCACAACGGTCACAAGTACCTTCAACTTTCGTTGGATTAAATACCTTATGATATGTTGCACCGCAGTTGCGGCAAATATAACGTCCTGATAAACGTTCAACTAGTACTTCTTCTGGCACTTGAATTTCAATGACAGAATCAAGTTGTTTTCCCAAATCCTGCATCATTGCATCTAGTGCTTCGGCTTGATCCAAAGTACGAGGGAAACCGTCTAATAAAAAACCGTCCTCGGTATCTGATTCAGCCAAACGTTCTTTTACAATCCCGTTAGTCACTTCATCAGGCACGAGTTCACCTTTATCCATATAAGACTTTGCTTCTAAACCAAGATCTGTTTGTTTTGCGATCGCTTGTCTGAACATATCTCCCGTTGAAATTTGTGGGATATTATATTCAGCAATAATTTTTTCTGCTTGAGTCCCTTTTCCAGCACCAGGGAGTCCCATTAAAACGAGGTTCATTTCTATTCCTCCTGCAAGTTTTTGCCAGTGTTGAGGATTAGGCCTCAACACCACATAAAACTCTAATTTAAGAAACCTGTATATTGACGTTTCAGCATTAAACCTTCAATCTGTTTGGCAGTTTCAAGAGCTACACTGATTACAATTAGTAAACTTGTGCCGCCTAAACCAATTGATTCTGGAAGGTCCCACACCATGGATGCGATAATCGGCAGTAATGCTACTGCTCCTAAAAAGAGCGAACCCACTGTGCTTAAACGCATCAATAATTTTGAGACGAACTCTTCTGTTCCTTTTCCTGGACGCACACTTGGAATATAGCTTCCTTGTTTTTGTAAGTTTTCCGATAATTTTTCCGGATTCACTTGAACAAAAGCATAAAAGAATGTAAACCCAACGATCAATGTTCCATATAAAATAGCGCCAGGCACTGTATTATAATCGAAAAGCGTTTGGATTACATCAAACCAAGTTTCTCCTCTGGCAGATCCAAAAGCTTGAAAGATCGCATTAGGTGTTGTAATCAAGGAACTAGCAAAGATAACCGGGATAACGCCGGCAGCGTTAACTTTCAATGGAAGATAACTGCTCGTTGGAGCGCCTGCCACACGTTTTGTATACTGAATCGGAATTTTTCTTTCTGCTTGTTGGAAAAAAGTAACGATCGTTACGATCACCAGCATAGCAACAATCAAAATGACCACAAATACAACTGATTTCCAAAGATCGTCTGGATTAATATTAATAAAATAGTCATCAACTATTTCTCTTGCTGAAACGGGCAAGCGCGAAATAATTCCCGCAAAAATAAGCATAGAAACGCCGTTTCCAACTCCTTTTTCGGTAATCAATTCACCCAACCAAGTAACAAACATGGTCCCTGTAGTTAAAATGATACCAATGACCACATAGGTTGAAATAGAAGGATCAGGAACAAAGCCGAATTGGGTAAAAACTTGAAAACCAGCTGTTAGTGCAATAGATTGTAAAAAACCTAACACTAAAGTGATGTAACGAGTCGCTTGATTCAACTTTTTACGTCCCACTTCACCTTGTTTTGACCACTCAACAAATTTAGGAATAATATCCATTTGAGCTAATTGAACAATAATCGAAGCAGTAATGTAGGGCGAAACCCCCATCGAAAAGACGGAGAAACGCTGCATCGCACTACCGCTGACTAAGTCCAACATATTCATAAACGGTAATTCAGAAATAGTTTGTAGTTCTGCCGCATCTACACCAGGAACAGTGACATGCGTTCCAATACGAAATACAAACAGAATAAATATGGTAAACAAGATCCTTGATCTAATATCCTTGACTTTAAAAGCGTCCTTTAAAAGTTTTAACATCAGATCACCTCAATTGACCCACCAGCAGCTTCAATAGCTTCTTGTGCTGCTTTAGAAAACTTCGCTGCTTTAACAGTTAATTTTTTGGTTAATTCACCATTACCCAACACTTTAATGCCAGCTTTTTGATTTTTTACAAATCCAGCTTCAGCTAAAACAGCAGGGGTAACTTCAGTTCCATCTTCAAAGTTGTTCAAAAGGTCAAGATTAATAATCGCATATTCTTTGCGATTAACATTGGTAAAACCACGTTTTGGTAAACGGCGGAATAATTCTGTTTGCCCACCTTCAAAACCAAGACGAGTTCCACCACCTGAACGAGCTTTTTGTCCTTTTTGACCACGTCCTGAAGTCTTACCGTTACCGGATGATGAACCGCGACCGACGCGGTTACGTACATGACGTGATCCTTTTGTAGATTCTAGTTCATGAAGTTTCATGTGTTTGGCACCTCCTTAATCAAAATCGATCTGTCCAATCGTTGTTACATTTCTTCTACGTCTACTAAGTGTGCAACTGTTTCAATCATGCCTTTAATCGCATCATTAGCAGGTCGTACAGCAGTGCTGTTCACTTTTTTTAGTCCCAACGCTTTTACTGTATCGCGTTGATTTTGAGGACGTCCAATAACACTGCGTTTTAAAGTAATTTTTAATTCAGCCATTAGATTTGTCCTCCTAACCAATAATTTCTTCTACAGATTTGCCACGAAGTTCAGCAACTTCTTCGGCGCGTTTTAATTCAGTTAATCCTTTAATTGTTGCACGAACAACATTGATCGGTGTGTTTGAACCTAAAGATTTTGATGTTACATCAGCGACACCGCTAAGTTCTAATACCGCACGGACAGGTCCGCCAGCAGCAACTCCAGCACCAGCTTCAGCAGGTTTCATCAAAATATATCCGCCACTATATGTGCCAATTACTTGATGCGGAATCGTTGTACCAACCATTGGTACTTCGATTAAGTTCTTCTTACCGTCTTCTACAGCTTTACGGATAGCTTCTGGTACTTCTTGTGCTTTACCAGTACCAAATCCTACGTGTCCGTTTTTATCGCCGACAACTACTAATGCTGCAAAACGTAAACGACGTCCGCCTTTTACGACCTTTGTTACACGGTTGATTGCAACGACGCGGTCTTCTATTTCCAAATTACTTGGATCGATATGAGCCATGAATGGTGTTCCTCCTTTTTTTAAAATTCTAGTCCATTTTCGCGAGCGCCTGTTGCTAAAGCTGCTACACGGCCATGGTAAAGGTATCCACCACGGTCAAAGACTACTTTTTTAATCCCTTTTTCTGAAGCACGTTCGGCAACCATTTGTCCGACACTTTGTGCTTGCTCAGATTTTGTTCCACCTGAAATATTTTTATCCAAGGTAGAGGCACTTGCTAGCGTCACACCCGCTACGTCATCAATTACTTGCGCGTAGATGTTTTTATTCGAACGGAAAACGTTCAAGCGTGGGCACTCAGCAGTACCAGAAATTTTATTTCTCACACGTTGATGTCTTTTTTGACGTGTTTTATTTTTGTCTGGTTTTGAAATCACAATTGTCACCTCTTTATTTTTATTCGTCTAAGCCGCGCTAATTATACTACTTTGCGGACTTTGCTTATTTACCTGTTTTACCTTCTTTGCGGCGTACTTGTTCGCCTGCATAACGGATACCTTTACCTTTATAAGGTTCTGGTGAGCGAATACCCCGAATTTTAGCAGCTACTTCACCTACAAGTTCTTTATTAGAACCTTTAATTGTAATCTGGTTATTCGCTGGAACTTCAATCGTAATTCCTTCTGGAGTTTCTACTTCAACCGGTTGTGAGTAGCCAACATTCAAAGTAAGTTTGTTACCTTGTAATTGGGCACGATATCCAACACCCACAAGTTCTAATGATTTTTGAAAACCTTCAGATACACCTACAACCATGTTATTAAAGTTTGCACGAGTAGTCCCATGAATTGTTTTCATTTTTTGACTTTCATTTGGACGGATAAATGTTACTTCATTTTCATTGATATTAAATTTAATATCAGGTGAAAATGTACGAGTTAATTCACCGTTGGGGCCCTTAACTGTTACATTGTTGTCATCAAATTTTACCTCAACATTTTCAGGCAAAACGACAATTTTATTCCCAATACGACTCACGAAAAGACACCTCCTTGTGTATTTATTAAATTACCATACATAAGCGACAACTTCGCCGCCGACATTTTTGGCTCTAGCTTCTTTATCAGTGATCACACCGTCAGAAGTTGAGACGACTGCAATTCCTAAACCATTCAATACTTTGGGTACTTCGTCAGCTTTGACATAAGCACGCAATCCTGGCTTAGAGATACGTTTCAAGTTGGTGATCACACGCTCACCATTTTTCCCATATTTAAGGAATACACGGATCACGCCTTGTTTGTCATCTTCGATGTATTCAACATTACGAACAAAACCTTCATTTTTAAGGATTTCAGCAATGTCGTGCTTTATTTTTGAAGCAGGAACTTCTAAAACATCGTGCTTTGCCATATTGGCATTGCGGATACGTGTTAGAAAATCTGCAATTGGATCTGTCATGACCATTAGATGATTTACCTCCTTTTTGCGAGTTTACTTTTTTTACCAGCTAGCTTTCTTCACGCCGGGAATTTGACCTTTATGGGCCAGTTCGCGGAAGCAAATACGGCAAAGGTGAAATTTACGATAAACAGAACGCGGACGTCCACAGCGTTCGCAACGAGTATACTCTTGTACTGGATGCTTTGCAGTTTGTTTATTTTTAGCAACTTGTGACTTTTTAGCCAATTTCTTCGCCTCCTTTTATTTTTGGAATGGTACACCTAATTGAGTTAACAATTCAAGTGATTCTTCATCTGTGTTTGCTGTTGTAACAATGACGATATCCATTCCACGGACCTTGTCAACTAAATCATAGTCAACTTCAGGGAAGATCAATTGTTCTTTAATCCCTAGGGTATAGTTTCCACGTCCATCGAACGCTCTTTTGCTTACCCCATGGAAGTCGCGTACACGCGGCAAGGAAACATTTACTAACTTATCTAAGAAGTCAAACATTCTATCTCCACGTAAAGTAACTTTTGCGCCGATTGGCATCCCTTCACGCAGACGGAAGCCTGCAACAGATTTTTTAGCTTTTGTAACTAAAGGTTTTTGACCTGAAATCAACTGTAATTCTTCAACTGCTTTATCTAGGTTTTTAGCGTTAGATACTGCATCGCCTACACCCATGTTGATAACAATCTTTTCAACTTTTGGTGCTTGCATAACAGAACTATAGTCAAATTTTTCTACTAATGATGGAACGATATCTTGTGTATATTTTTCTTTAAGGCGGTTCATTTAGTTGCCCCTCCTTCCTTGATTGGATTATTTATCAATAACTTCACCGGTTTTTTTAGAAACACGGACTTTTTTACTGTCAGCTACTTGATAGCCGACACGAGTTGCTTCTCCATTAGAAGGATCGATTAACATGACATTAGATACATGGATCGGTGCTTCTTGTTCAACAATACCGCCTTGCGGTGCAGCTTGAGAAGGTTTTTGATGTTTTTTTACGACGTTGACACCTTCAACAACGACTTTATCTTTTTTAGGCTGAGCTTCTAAAATGATGCCCTCTTTGTTTTTATCTTTGCCAGTAATAACTTTAACTTTATCACCTTTTTTAACAAACATTCCTGTTTCGCACCTCCTTTGACATTAAATAACCATTACAGTACTTCTGGTGCTAGCGAAACGATCTTCATGAAGTTGTTTTCGCGTAGTTCACGAGCAACCGGTCCGAAGATACGTGTTCCGCGTGGGCTTTTATCATCGCGGATGATCACCGCAGCATTTTCGTCAAATTTAATATAAGAACCATCATTACGATGAGCGCCTGATTTTGTACGAACGATAACTGCTTTTACAACTTCGCCCTTTTTGACAACCCCACCTGGCGTTGCTTGTTTGACCGTAGCGACGATCACATCACCGATATTCGCAGTTTTTCGACCTGAGCCACCTAGGACTTTGACCGTTAAAACTTCACGGGCACCCGAATTATCAGCAACTTTTAAACGACTTTCTTGTTGGATCACGATGTGTATCCTCCTTTCAATATAGCAATTTAATCTATATAGGAAAATCTCGTGTGATTAAATAACCACTGCTTTTTCAACGATTTCTACTAGACGAAAACGTTTTGTAGCTGATAATGGACGAGTTTCCATAATTCTCACGATATCACCAGTTTTGGCTTCATTATTTTCATCGTGTACTTTGTATTTCTTTGAATATTTAATCCGTTTGCCGTATGTTGGATGGTTTTTCTTTGTTTCAACGACAACAGAGATCGTTTTATCCATTTTATCAGATTCCACGCGTCCTTGATAAACTTTACGGTGATTTCTTTCTTCAGTCATACGATTCATGGCCTCCTTCCACTATTACTTTACTTGTTCACGCAACACTGTTTTGATGCGTGCAATCGATTTGCGTACTTCTTTAATACGCGCTGTGTTTTCTAGTTGTCCGGTAGCTAATTGGAAACGAAGATTAAACAATTCTTGTTTAAATTGTTTTTCCTGATCCAGCATTTCGGTAGTGGTTAACTCTCTGATTTCTTTAACCTTCATTCGATTCACCACCCATTTCTTCACGTTTTACGATTTTAGTTCTAATTGGCAATTTGTGAGAAGCAAGGCGTAGCGCTTCTTTAGCAACCTCTTCAGGAACTCCAGCGACTTCAAAAAGGATTTTACCACGTTTTACTGGAGATACCCAGCCTTCTGGTGCACCTTTACCTGATCCCATACGTACGCCGATGGCTTTTGCCGTATAAGATTTGTGAGGGAAAATTTTAATCCATACTTTCCCACCGCGCTTCATGAAACGCGTCATCGCAATACGAGAAGCTTCAATTTGTCTGTTGGTAATCCAAGAAGTTTCAAGAGCTTGCAAACCGTATTCACCAAAAGTTACTTCTTTACCGCCTTTGGCTTCTCCGCGCATTTTTCCGCGAAACTCACGACGGTGTTTTACACGTTTAGGTACTAACATGTTTATTTCCCTCCCTTCTCAGTGTTGTTTTTAGTTGGAAGAATTTCTCCGCGATAGATCCACACTTTAACTCCTAGTTTTCCGTATGTTGTATCTGCTTCTTCCCAAGCATAGTCGATATCTGCACGAAGTGTATGCAAAGGAACAGTTCCTTCTGAATATCCTTCAACACGAGCAATATCTGCACCATTTAAACGGCCAGAAACTTGTGTTTTGATTCCTTTTGCTCCTGCTCTCATCGTGCGTTGTAGTGCTTGTTTTTGTGCCCGACGGAAAGCAACCCGATTTTCAAGTTGGCGTGCAATACCTTCGCCGACTAATTTTGCATCTAAATCAGATTTCTTAACTTCAACGATGTTAATATGCACTCGTTTACCCGTCAATTTATTTAATTGTTTTCTTAAGTTTTCGACTTCAGATCCGCCTTTACCGATAACCATACCTGGTCTTGCAGTGTGGATTGAAATATTCACACGTTTTGCAGCTCGTTCGATTTCAACAGTCGATACAGCCGCTTCAGCAAGTTTTTCAGCAATAAATTTGCGGATTCGTAAATCTTCGTGTAACAAATCTGCGTATTCTTTTTCAGCATACCATTTTGCTTCCCAATCACGGATAACGCCGATACGCATTCCAATTGGATTTATTTTTTGACCCACTGATTATCCCTCCTTATTTTTCTGATACAACAACCGTGATATGACTTGTACGTTTGTTGATTGGAGATGCTGAACCTTTTGCACGAGGACGGAAACGTTTCATAGTTGGTCCTTCGTTTATAAATGCTTCAGCGACAACTAAGTTTTCAACTTCTAAGTCATAGTTGTTTTCTGCATTACTTACAGCTGACATCAATACTTTTTCAATGACTCCAGCTGATTTATTTGGCGTAAATTTTAAGACAGCAATTGCTTCACTGACGCTTTTCCCTCTAATCAAATCAATAGCTAAACGTGATTTGCGAGGAGAAACACGAACTGTTTTAGCAGTAGCTTTTGCTGATGTTATTTGTTCTGCCATTTCTCTTTCCTCCCCTCAGATTAGCGAGCTGACGTTCTTCGATCATTTTTAGCATGTCCGCGAAAGCTTCTTGTTGGTGCAAACTCACCTAATTTGTGCCCTACCATGTCTTCTTGAATATAAACAGGTACATGTTTACGGCCATCATACACGGCGATGGTATATCCGATAAAACTTGGGAAGATCGTTGAACGACGAGACCAAGTTTTAATTACTTTTTTCTTTTCAACACCTTGTTGTGCTTCGACTTTTTTCATCAAATGGTCATCACAAAAAGGTCCTTTTTTAACACTACGACTCATGGTGAACCTCCTTTTTAAAATGCATTACGCACGGTCAATGAATTATTTCTTTTTACGACGACGAACAATATGCTTGTCAGAAGGATTTTTCTTCTTACGTGTTTTCAATCCAACAGCTTTTTGTCCCCATGGAGAAAGTGGTGCTACCCGACCTACAGGTGCTCTTCCTTCCCCACCACCGTGTGGGTGGTCGTTAGGGTTCATAACACTACCACGAACAGTTGGGCGCTTACGCATCCAGCGAGAACGGCCAGCTTTTCCGACAGTGATCAATTCGTGCTGTTCATTACCAACTGAACCAATTGTTGCTCGGCAAGTTGCTAAAATCATACGAACCTCGCCTGAGTTCAAACGAACTAATACGTATTTACCTTCTTTACCAAGAACTTGTCCGTTAGTACCAGCAGAACGAATCAATTGTCCGCCTTTTCCTGGTTTTAATTCAACGTTGTGAACAGTAGTACCTACTGGAATATCTTCCAAAGGCAAGCTGTTACCGACTTTAACGTCAGCGCCGCTACCTGAAACAACCGTTGTTCCAACTTTCAAGCCTTTAGGTGCTAGAATATATGATTTCACTCCATCTTCATAATGGATTAACGCAATATTTGCGGAGCGGTTTGGATCATATTCAATCGTTTTAACAGTCGCAACAACATTATCTTTATTACGTTTAAAATCGACTAAACGATATTGGCGTTTATGTCCGCCACCTTGATGACGTACAGTAATGCGTCCGTTATTATTACGGCCAGCATTATTTTTTAATGGCGCCATTAATGTTTTTTCTGGTTTTGTTGATGTAATTTCAGCAAAGTCAGAAGTTGTCATATTACGACGGCCATTTGTAATTGGTTTATACTTTTTAATTGCCACGTCATTTCCCTCCTACTTTATTTTTAAATCAGTCAATTCAGCTTATTCAGCTGAAAAAATTTCAATTTCTTTTGAGTCATCTGTTAAAGCGACGACCGCTTTACGGCGTTTTTTCGTATATCCTTGGTATTGACCCATACGTTTTGGCTTAGGGTGTACGTTGAGGATATTTACATTAGCAACTTTTACATCAAAAGCTGATTCAACAGCTTGTTTCACTAATGTTTTGTTGGCCGTTGTATCAACTTCAAATGTATATTTCTTTTCATCCATATCAAGCATTGTTTTTTCTGTGATAATAGGACGTTTAATTACATCTAGTAAATTCATTATACAAGCACCTCCTCAATTTGAGTAAGAGCAGTTTGAGTGGTCAATACTTTATCACTCGTTGCAACATCTAGTACCGTTACATTATCAGAAGTAACAACCGTTACATTTGATAAGTTACGAGCAGACAATGATGCAAATTCGTTTTCTGATTCTACAACAACCAATACTTTTGCATTGATTGACAAGTTATCTAATACATTTTTGAATTCTTTTGTTTTTGGTGCATCAAAATTCAATGCATCTACCACAACAAAATTATTTTCAGCAACTTTTTCTGATAGTACAGATTTAATTGCCAAGCGACGAACTTTTTTAGGAAGTTTGTAGCCATAAGAACGTGGAGTTGGTCCAAATACTGTACCACCACCGCGCCATTGTGGTGCACGGATAGTTCCTTGACGTGCACGACCAGTACCTTTTTGACGCCATGGTTTCTTACCGCCGCCTGAAACTGCGCTACGGTTTTTCACTGCATGCGTTCCTTGTCTTAACGAAGCACGTTGCATCGTAATTGCATCAAAAACAACTGATTCATTCGGTTCGATCCCGAAAATACCTTCATTTAATGTGACTTCACCATTTTGGCTTCCATCTTGTTTGAATAATGCTACATTTGGCATTCCTTAGTTCCTCCTTTCTTCCTATCTAATTATTTTGCTTTCACAGCAGATTTAATGGTAATCAATGATTTTTTCGCTCCAGGAATGTTTCCTTTGATCAAAATGACGTTGCGGTCAGTATCAACCCGTACAACTTCCAAGTTTTGAACAGTTACTCGGTTACCACCCATGCGTCCTGGAAGACGTTTGCCTTTTAATACGCGTTTAGGTTCCATTGAACCCATGCCACCTGGTTTACGGTGGAAACGAGAACCATGTCCCATTGGGCCACGAGATTGTCCGTAACGTTTGATAACGCCCTGGAATCCTTTACCTTTACTTGTCCCTGTTACGTCAACGACGTCCCCAGCTTCAAATGTGTCAACTTTGATTTCTGATCCTACTTCTAAGCCCTCAAGCTCCACATTCTTGAATTCGCGAATGAAGCGCTTAGGAGCCGTGTTTGCTTTTGCAACATGACCTTTGGCAGGTTTGTTACTCAAAATTTCACGTTTATCTTGATAACCGACTTGAACAGCTTCATAGCCATCATTTTCAACTGTTTTAAGTTGTAAAACAACGTTAGGTTCAGCTTCAATAGCCGTTACCGGAATTAGTTCGCCAGATTCAGTGAAGATTTGAGTCATTCCCACTTTTTTCCCTAAGATTCCTTTAGTCATGATTACACCTCCAATGATTAATTATAGTTTAATTTCAATATTTACACCTGATGGTAAGTCTAGCTTCATCAAAGCATCAACTGTTTTAGGTGTTGGGTTTACAATGTCGATTAGACGTTTATGTGTGCGCATTTCAAATTGTTCGCGTGAATCTTTGTATTTATGTGGTGACCGGATAACGGTATATACACTGCGTTGTGTTGGCAATGGAATCGGACCTGAAATAGCCGCTCCTGTCCTTTGTGCAGTTTCTACGATTTTATCCGCTGATTGATCTAAAACACGATGTTCATACGCTTTTAAACGAATACGAATTTTTTGTTTTGCCATTATTTTTCCCTCCTTCGCCTATTTTAAAAGTAGACATAGCTCCACGAAAATTTTCCGTCACTCTCGGTCGTGGCAAAGCGCCCGGGCGTGTCGCAACCTCTCGCTTCCTAGCCAATGAGCCCTTTTTTCAATATAGGGTAGTTTATCCCCTAAGAAAAAAGCACCTTTTACATTATATTATGCCAAGGCTTGAATAGCAAGCTTTTTTTACCATAAATTTCATCTTTCAGAAAAAGTTTTCACATTTATTTTCAAAAAAAATACGAAAAGCAATTTCTGCTCTCCGTATTTCTTCTATAATATTGAAGTGATCGCTCTTTTTAAAGGGAAGTATAAAAAAGATACCAACACTGCCGTCAAGATAACATTAACTATGGTTGCCGGTAGAGAAAGAGCCGCAGTTGTAAAAGCTGTCGGAACATTCATACCTAAGTAGAGTTGTCGGACCGTGTTTTTAAGTTGTGTCATCACTAATTTAACTATACCTGTACCTGTTGCAATAAGGACGATTTGCCAGATACGCGTCGGATTTTTTTGATAAACTAAAAATAATCCGTAAGCGGCAGCACCTACAATGAAACTCTCTATTATAAAGTAAGGAGCTTCTGCTGCATAACCGTTCAATACATCAAAAATAGCAAAGCCTAATCCACCCGCAAGTGATCCTTTGACATAACCTAAAAGTAATACCGATAAAAGTAATACGGCATTGCCTAAATGAACAAAAGCTCCTGTTGGCAAAGGAATTTTAATCATAGTACCAATGACAGTTAGCGCTGTAAAAAGAGCCACCATTACGACATTTCTAGTCGTTATTTTCATTTTCCGGTACCATCCTTTTTTCTGCTTGATTATAAGCACCATGCCAGATGTGCCCCACGTACGGATTGATTGACACGCCATTTTCGATACCCACAGCTACAAATGCTTTGGCTGTTTTACAAGCTTCAAGCACCGAATATCCTTTGGCAATCCCGGCGGCAATTGCTGCTGCAAATGTGCAACCAGCTCCGTGGTTAAAGTCAGTGGAAAATAGTTTTCCTTCAAGCGCTTGATAATCTTTTCCATCATAAAAAAGATCTATCGCTTTATCACTAGCTAGACGATGCCCACCTTTAACAATGACGTTTTTAGCACCCATTTGATAAATAATCGCTGCGGCTTTTTTCATATCATCCAAATTTTCTAAATCACCTAAACCCGACAAAATACCCGCTTCTTCTAAATTAGGCGTTGTAATCAATGCTTGAGGAAGTAAATATTTTTTTATTCCTTCAACGCTTTTAGGCTGTAAAATTTGCGCAGTTCCTTTACAAGCAATCACCGGATCAATGACAACGTTTTTTATTTGATAACGATCAATAAATTTACTTGCTACTGCTATATTTTTTTCATTGCCCATCATTCCCGTTTTTACCACGTCAACCGGACCACCGGCAAATACCGAAATTAATTGCTTTTCTAGTAATTCTTCAGAGATTGAAGTCACGTCATGACTCCAACCATTATCTGGATCCATAGTCACAATTGAAGTTAAACTTGAAAAGCCAAACACACCATATTCCTCAAATGTTTTTAAATCTGCTTGGATCCCTGCACCACCTGTGGAATCCGATCCAGCAATCGTCAATACTTTTTCCATATCTTCACTTCCTCGTAAAATATATTTATAAGCATCTTTTCTGATGCAAATGTTCTGGTTCTTTGAAAATAAAATAAATAACGTTAAATAATAAAATCTTTAGGCAACACTACCTTTTCTCCCTTTGTCAAAGCGAGCTTTGCTCGCCGAGGCAAGGAGCGAAGCTCCGCGCAGCTCGTGATTCTTGAACGAGCGGAGGGCACTTTGGAACTTGTTTCGATATTGTGTGGTTCCTGAGATATAATTGTCAGTGGAAAGGATCCACATGGGATTGTGCTATCACCTCCTGTAGTTCGTCTACGCATTTAAGCATGCAACCCAGACCGTTGTTATCATTACCAACACACTATCTGTTTCGACATTCGGGCAGGCATACCTTGAGTAGAAGGTTTGAAAGCAGCTCCTGCCTCTTGTCACTATATTCTCATAAACGAGGTTGTGATTACACAACGTGTATCTTGGGAAGCCCACAGTATCGAAGCATTTTCCTAATTTTTTTGAAAGGAGGTCCTTCCCCGTGAAATTATTTGTAGGTATAGACGTTAGCTCGGAAAAACTAGATACATGTTATCTAACCGACGAAATGGTGGTGCTGTTAAATCACACCTATGGCAACGACACCCAAGGCGCCTGGGAACTAAAAGAACAGGTACTCGCCTTTTACGAAACGTATTCGTTTGACCAAATCGTCATTGGTATGGAATCTACCTCCATGTATAGTTATCATCCAGCGGTAAATTTCCACCAGGATGAACAGCTTCAAGCGATTCATGCCATTACAACGATTGAAAATCCACATCGAATCAAACAATATATCAAAATGTTTGATGAGGATAAAACGGATCCGATCGACGCGTTCATGATTGCCGACTACTTACGGATTCAACGCTATACGAATTCACCTATCAAAGAAGAAAAATATATGGCGCTTCAACGATTGACTCGCACGCGTTATCAATTCGTACGGCAATTAGTTGAAGTCAAACAACATTTTATCGAAAACCTTTCGTATAAATGCAATACCTTAAAAAAGGAATTGCGTGAAGCTGAAGGGTCTACGACCGTTTTTAGTGCCGCAATCATGGAACTTTTTACCCAAGATTTATCCTTAGACGACTTAGCGAACCTGCCTTTGAAAGATTTTGCCGAATGGCTTCAAACGAAAGGGCGCGGTCGCTTTAAAGATCCCGAAGGGTTGGCAAAAACGATCCAACGGGCCATCCGTAGTTCTTACCGGCTTGATCAAGTCGTGAGCGAATCGGTCGACATGATCTTAGGCATCCTTGTGCGTGAAATTCGTTCCTTGGAAAAAGCCATTAAAGACTGTGACCAAGGGATCGAAGATCTCGTTCAAACGGTGCCCGAATACCAATGTTTAACCAGTATTCCCGGTGTAGGTCCCGTTTATGCCGCTGGCTTATTAGCTGAAATCGGTCAAATCCAACGTTTTCCCGATCAAGCTAGTTTAGCCAAATATGCTGGTCTCACTTGGCCCAGACATCAGTCAGGCCGTCATGAAGCCGAGGACACACCATTAACGAAAAAAGGCAATCGCTATTTCCGTTACTACTTAATTGAAGCTGCCAATTCTGTAAGACGACATTTGCCCGAATACCAAGCCTTTTATCGTAAGAAATATCAAGAAACGCCGAAACATCAGCACAAAAGAGCCATCGTTTTAACTGCAAGAAAATTTGTGCGTTTGGTGGATACGCTACTACGTAACCACCAACTCTATACGCCACCTAGGAGCGTGATAGAAAAATAACATTATTGTTATTTTGCGCATTTCTTAGGAAACGACCTGTGAAAACGCTTGATTTGCGCAGGCCTAGTTCAGCGAGCCCATTTTCAAGTTTAAAAACAGAAATGATTTCAATTTTTATCTTGACTCTTTACCACTATGCTTACATTAATTTCGTTTAATCTTGAGTATACGCATCTTCTCACTTGACGAAAACAGCCAATTGGACTATTTTTAACTCATCCAATTAAGAAGGTGATTGTTATCTGGACTATTGATAAAACAAAAAAAGAACCGCTCTATCAGCAATTGCTACACCAAATCATTGCCAGTATCCAACAAGGCGAGTTAGCTCCGGGCGAACGCTTACCCGCTGAACGAAAACTTGCGGAAATTCTGCAAGTCAATCGTTCAACAGTGGTGCATACTTTCGAAGAATTGACCAGTCTGGGCTGGGTTGAACGCCGACAAGGCAGTGGCACTCTTGTGGCACAAGGACAATGGGGCAATCGACAACCAGCCATTTATCAATGGCGTTCATTATTTTCTAGCCCTTTATTAAAAGAAGATCCCTACCTTACCCAGTTAAAAAATCAAAAAGTGGCTAAAGACGGGCTGGATCTTTACACCGGAGATTTAAGCAGCGACTTGATTCCTGATTTTAAATTTCCCACTATGACTTGGGACCAAATCATGCACGAAGAAAAACAAATAACTCCGACAGGTTATAAGCCATTAAAAGAACTGATTTTTCAACATTTTTTTCAAGGTATCCCACAAAAAGAACAGGATATTTTAATTACGGCGGGGTCAACCCAAGGAATTTTTTGGCTTATTCAGGTTTTATTAAACCCAGGAGACACCATCGCTACAGAAGATCCTTCTTTTTTATTTTCGTTGCCTTTATTTGCTGCAAGAGGAATTCACTTAAAAGGAATCAAACAAGATCAAGCAGGAATTGATTGCCAAGCTTTGGAAGAGTCAATCCAAAAAAAGAAAATAAAATTATTATATCTTAATCCAAATTATCAAAACCCAACTGGACGTACAATGACACTGCAACGCCGCAAAGAGATCATTCATATTTGTCAAAAACACCATTTGCCTATTATTGAAGATGACGTTTTTAGTGAATTAGGTTTTGGTCAATCTATCGCATCTTTAAAGTCTCTTGCACCCGATCAAGTGATTTATTTAGGTTCACTATCCAAAATTTTTAGTTCTTCTATAAAAGTGGGTTGGCTTGTTGCACCAAAACCGTTAATTAAAAGCTTGGTCAACGCCAAAAAAATTATGGAAAATGAGACGGATTTACTACCGCAACTTTTAGCTACTGCAGCTTTATCGCAACAAACTTATAAAAAACAACAGCAGCAATTAACTGAAAAACTACAAGATAGAAGTCAGGCTTTTTCTGATACTTTACAGCCTTTTAAAAAAGATTGGCAGTTTTCTCCAGTTGATGGTGGACTTTACTACTGGTTGACTTGGCAACAACGAAAACTAACTCGCAATGACTGGCAAGCTTTCTTACAAGAAGGATTGTTAGTTGCCCCCTCCTTTTTATTTAGTAATGACACCTCATCTATGAGGGTAAACTACACCCGCTTAGATAAAGAGAATCGAATGATTTTTAGTCAAAAACTGGCGTTGATTACAAAGAAGCTGAAAAAAAATAGTTAAAATAAAAACTTTAAATGGTGTTAAGCATGCTTACTTACCTAGGACAAGCTACTATTTTTATTACCCTCTCTTTTAATGAATGTTCCTCCAAAAAGCGCCGCAAGGATTAACTTTTACAATAATCCTTGCGGCGCTTTTTTAACTATCATTTCATTTACTAAAGTTTATTCAGCTTCCACTGCTTCTTGTTCTTGTCGTACAAGACGTGCATCGTAAGCTTTCACAAATGGATAATAAATAATAAAGGCTACAACAACACAGATAATCGCAACAACAGCTGCTCTCCAGTCTCCACCGCTGCCAACAAAAGCGCCAATTCCAACAGGCGATGGCCATGGCATTTGAGCAATGATCGGTCGAATCAATTCAAATTTTACCGCAAAATAAGCGATAGAGGCCGAAGCCATTGGTGCCAAGAAAAATGGTAGTGCTAGAAACGGGTTGTACATCAAAGGAACCCCGAAAATTAATGGTTCATTAATATTAAATAGCGAAGGAATAATCGCAGCTTTTCCAATAGCTTTTAATTGTTCTGATTTCGCCATATAAACAAAGTAGAAACATAAACCTAAAGTTGCACCAGAACCGCCGATAACTACATAAGCATTATTAAATTCTCCTGCTAACGGGATATTTTCTCCTGCTACGTTAGCTGCTAAATTACTCAATGTAATCGGAGTGATAAAAGAAAAGATAATGGTAGCTCCGTGAATCCCTACTAACCACAACGCATGGACTAAGAAATAGATTACCATTAATCCCAGCCAACTGTTAGTCAAATTCGTAACAAAACCAAATGGAATTTGGATCACTTGGAAAATATCTGTATCAAACAAGACCAACAAACCGTTAATAATAATTACAGTAAAAGCCACAACAAACGTGGGAATTAAAGCAGTAAAAGCATTAGCTACACCAGTTGGTACTTCTTCAGGCATTTTAATCGTCCAATGTTTGGCTACACATAACCGGTACAACTGAACAGCCACAATTGCCATAATGATTCCGGTAAAAATCCCCACTGTCCCTAAACGTTCCACACCGTCTTCGCCGATTTGCCAACCGTTGACGATATTAGCTTCGGAATCTGTCACCCGAGCTACCACGCCATTTTCAATCACTAACTGCGGAAGCGTCATAAAGAAAGCAAAAACAGACAAAAGAGCGCCATTAATAGGAGACAAATCCAAATCTTCTTCATTGGCTAAAATAGAGGTGTATTCATACCCTAAGACTATACAAAAATATAACGCTAAAGCTCCCATCGTTGTACTATTGGCCAGCATATATAGATCGCTGATTTTGAAAAAGGTGCTTTCAAAAAAGCCTTCTAAAAAAGGAAATGCTTCTGGCAATACATTTAATACTAAAAACATTGAACCAACAATAGTAAAGGGGATTGACGCCATTCCAGCAGCCATGATCGCTCGTACAATTTTAAATTGCGCTAGCTTGCCTAATGGTCCCATTAACCTTTTTTCTAAAAAATTGAATATTTTGCTATTATTTTGTTCCAAATTTATCACTCACTTTCAGCTAATTGATCTTTTATAATCTTTGATATATTGATACTGTTTGTCCTTTTTTTGTGAAATCCTACGAATACGACGTAGACAAATCCATGACAAACCGCTGCCTAGTAAAACAATTCCTATAATAAATAACCTAGTTTGGAAACTATCGATTAAAAATGGAAACATCTGATTAAAACCCAAATCAGTAACTGCGATAAGAAAAAGACAAGCGTTTACCATTGTTTGAAATAAGTGATAGTACCGATTAAAGTACAATTTCAATTCAACTTGATCACTTTTATCTCCGTACAACTTTACGTGTTCACTTACAGCAAATCCACAAACTACTAGTAAAAGAACCGAAATCATAAGAGCAAGATAACCCCCACTTAAAAACGATGCCAGTGCCCAATATAAATTAGCAAAAAAGAAAATCGCCAGTAGATACCGTAGCAATAAAAAACGCTGATAGTGAAAGTTTGTTTCTGCTGTTTCTTTTCTCAACTGCTCTTGTTTTGTTTTATCGTAGGACATAATAACCTCCTTCTTGCTTTTTTATCCTTGTCTTTTATATAATTCCAACATCTCTAAAGCAACTTCCCGCAGCGTCATGGTTGTCATTAAATGATCTTGGGCATGAACCATGATGACATCCATCACTACTGCTTCACCATTGGCATAATCTTGTAATAAACCAGTTTGGGCTTTATGTGCCTCTTTTAATGACTCATTTGATTCCTCTAATTTTTCTCTCCCCTCTGTAAATTTTCCCGCACGCATTAGCGGAAATGATTCATGAATAAGCGTGCGAGCATTTCCGCTGGACAAAATAATTTCAAAAGCAATTTCCTGTAATTTTTCCGACTCCACTTGAAAGTTCCTCTCTCTTTTTTAGATTTGATGACAAAATACTTCAATAAATTCTTGATAGGTTGAACAAGCGCTTAACGCTTGCCGAATTTGATCATTTTCAATGATCGGGATAAACAATTTGTTGACCTCTTCCATAGGAAATTTAAAGTAACGATCCGGGGAAGAAAGAAAAACCAGCTGAATTTCAGTATGATCTTGATCCCAAAAAATCCCCTTAGGCGCAACTGCTACAGCTACATGCGCGGACTCAGTTACGGCTTCGATGGGATGTGGTACAGCTAAATATTTTGAAAAGGCTACAGAATTGTATCGTTCACGCAATTGTAATTGTTGCCGCATTTTTTCTTTCATACTTTTAGGTTCAATCGCATCAATCTCAGTAATTAATTGCTCGATAACAGTTTCTTTTTGCATCGGCTGATCAAAATAAAGAAATAATTCAGGTTTAAAACATTGCTCGATCAATCGTTGGTTCGTTTGACTTCTAGGGGGAGTAAGGACAGGCCCTTTTTTGCTAAGTAAAATTTCTTGACCTTTTATTTTAGCCAACTCATGATTAATTGCTTGAATATCATCCTCACCTAAAAAGACGCTGACATGAACTATCGGAATGAGCGGCACACTTTGCGGCAGCGTAATTGAAGATACGATCAAATCTGCATTTTTTAACATATATTCAGAAATTTCATAATAGCCAATCACATGGTCAATCACTACTTTTGAGCCTAGCTCATGTTCAATTCGCATTTTTAATAATTGTGAACTGCCTAAACCAGTCGCACAAATAACAATAATATGTGCTTTTTGCTCGTTAAAATAACGTTCCATCGCCGCACTCAAGTGAATGGTCAAATAAGCCCATTCACTTTCAGTTACTTCATATTGTTGGAAAATAGCCATGTTGTTAAAATACTTAATTGTTAAAGCAAAAATATCTGGGTAATTTTGCTTAATTTCTGCCAACAATGGGTTTTCAATACTGGTATGATTTTGCAACCGAGTTAACAGCGGCGTAAAGTGCATCAATAATCCGTTGATTAAAACCGAATCTTGTTGAAAAGAAAATCCCGTTTCTGCATCTATTTCCTTTAAAGTGGCAATCAATTCCGCCCGAATTTCTGCCTCACTGTAATCCGCTGCTTTTAAGACACGGCGCGCAGCGCTTTTATTACGTAAATGTAATGAAATATAAGAGGCCTCTTCTACAGGAAATTTAACCTGCATATTCTTTTCAATTCGTTCAATAATTCGTTTAGCAGTCTGATACTCAACGGAGTCTTCAGCTACATCGAAGGCATTTGTCAATTCAATATTAAAGCCTGATTGCAGCCGCTTAATCGCTAAGCCGATATGAAGCACAATATTATAAATAATAAAGTCGGAAAGCTTTAGTTTTGATTCACGACATTCGTCTAACACAATAATGACGATTTCTTCAATTTGAATTTCTGCTAATAAGTCCGTATACATTGAAAACGTATATAAGTTATCATACAGACGATCCATGAAAAAATAATTCATAATAAAATGTCGTTTATTTTGTTCGTTACCAGCAACAAAGATCCCTGATTTGGGCTTACTATTTAATTCGAGTTCATACGGAGCAATCTTTTTTTTGATTTCTACAATATCATTGGAAATCGTCGAACGAGAAACAAATAATTCCTCCGCTAAGTCATCAACAAACACTTGGCTACGTTCAAAAAACAAACGGTTCAAAATAAAATATTGTCGGTCTTCTAATTCATGAATCGTTGAAATATCAGGATTAAAAGAAGCTTCTTTGACCTCTTTTTGGTAAAAAATATAGAACTTATCATCCTCTGTAATCCATAAACGGTAACCTTGCCCTTGTTTTGCTTCAATCATAGCGCCATATTTTTCGATCCGATCTGCTGCTTGGTGTAGATATTTGCGCGCTGTCCGATCAGAAGTATAAAGCCTAGAAGCTAATTCTTGGCTAGTTGTATAGGTATGTTGATTTTCATATAGAATTTTAATAATTGATCGTTCTTTGGCGTTCAACATGTTTGTTCCCACTCTTTAAATATTTTCTTCAACGACGCCTGCTAGTTTTTTGATCCCCATTGGAATAGGAACATAAGCTTGTGGCGGAATATTGACAATGGGTTTATTGACTTTATCTGCAGCCTTTTTCAAATTATCGAAATACATTTTTGTTTGAGGACTGACCAAATAAAGATCATATTTATCTTTTTCAATTGTTGTCGCACCTTGTGTAGCTGAAGTCGCATCTAACTCAATCTCTTTGCCTTGTTCAGTAAACAATTCAGTCGTTCTTTTAGCAATAACTGAGGAGGACATCCCTCCTGCACAGATAATTAACGCTTTTTTCATTATTTTTCACCCTTTTTATTTTTTATTTGTAGGATAAATCTTCACCATTTGTAGCAATGACTTGTTTATACCAATCAAAAGACTTTTTCTTTTTCCGTTCAAGCGTACCGTTGCCTTCATTGTCTTTATCTACGTAAATAAATCCATATCTTTTTTTCATTTCTCCGGTACCAGCAGAAACTAAATCAATACATCCCCAAGGGGTATACCCCATAAGCTCAATACCATCTTCATCGACTGCCCGGATCATTTGCTCAATATGTTTTGCTAAATAGTCAATACGGTAGTCATCAATAATTGAGCCATCTTCTTCAAACTCATCTTCTGCCCCAAATCCGTTTTCCACAATGAAAAGTGGTAAGTGATAATGATCTTGTAACCAATTTAACGAGTAGCGCAAACCTTCTGGATCAATTTGCCAACCCCAATCAGAAGCTTCAACATATTCATTACGAACAATGTCACTTTCTTCGCGATAATCAAACTGCGGATTGTCGTTTTTATATTCAATTGCTAAAGACATATAATAACTAAGGCCTATATAATCGACTGTTCCTTGCTGTAATTCTTGCAAATCCTCTTTTGTAACATCTAATGCAAAATTTTTGCGATCAAAGTAACGTTTCATGTAACCCGGATAAGAGCCATAACATGGACATCAGCAAAGAAATAACGTTTTTCCATCGCTTTTTGAGCCATTAAAACATCTGCTGGTTGGCAAGACGCAGGATAAATCGGACACATCGCAATCATACAGCCAATTTGGAGTTCTGGTGAAATTGCATGACCTAGTTGAACTGCTTTGGCGCTTGCAACCAGTTCATAATGTGCTGCTTGATACATAATTTGTTCCCGATCTTCTCCTGCTGCAAACTTCAGTCCAGAATTAGTAAACGGAGCAAAGTCATCATGATAGTTGGCTTGATTGTTAATTTCATTGAACGTCATCCAATATTTAACTTTATCTTTATAGCGACGAAAGCAAATATCCGCAAAACGTGTAAAGAATTCGATCATTTGTCGGTTTCGCCAACCGCCATATTCTTCAACTAAATGATAAGGCATTTCAAAATGAGATAAAGTGACTACCGGCTCAATACCATACTTCAAACACTCATCAAATAAGTCATCGTAAAATTGCAATCCGTCTTCATTAGGTGAATCTTCGTCTCCACGCGGAAAAATTCTGGTCCAAGCAATCGATGTCCGAAAACATTTAAAACCCATTTCCGCAAATAGAGCAATATCTTCCTTATAGTGATGATAAAAATCAATAGCTTCATGATTAGGATAATTTTTACCCGCAATCACTCCCTCAGTGATCTCTCTTGATACACCTGCTTGCGCTGCTGTCATTACATCAGCCACACTAGTTCCCTTACCATCAGTTTGCCAAGCCCCTTCTAGTTGATGGGCAGCAACGGCGCCACCCCAAAGAAACCCTTTTGGTAGTTTACTCATTATAGACCCCCTAAAAAATAATATAGTTTTTTAAATGATAACAATAGCAACCATTTTTCGTTTCATTATTATTACTTAAAGTTACCTTTAACTTCTAAATCCATTATAGATAAACCGCTTTCACGTTTGAATAGAGACTATTTCCTTAACGCTCCGGAAATAATTTAAAATTGAACATAAAGAAGTAAAGAATGAGGGGCGGTTTATGAATCTTTCCTTCAGTTACTTTGTCTGCGCGAATAACGAATTTCAACTTCATAAAAAAAGCTAGCAGAAAAAGTATCCAACACTCTTCCTACTAGCCTTAAAAGATTCATAACATAAAAAAACTTTCCAAAACGACTTAGCGTTTTGGAAAGTTTTCATTATCGTTCTAATCCGAACCGAATTATTTTGGCTCTATAATTTCTAGTGTTGGTAGACAAGAATGATTTTCTTGTAGCCCATACTAGTTTTTTTATATTTTCTGAGCAAAATAGAAAACAGACACCTTGAAAACCCGTAGAATAAAGGTACCAAACAAATATCCAAAGGAGTGTTTCAAGATGTCCATCTCTCATTATACTAAAGAAATCCTAGATATCCTAGACTTAAATCTGACTTTTGAAGAAGATTGTTTCCAAAAAGAAGCCATTAACGGCGTCATTTGTTTTGTCTTTTATGGTCAGCTTTCTTATCGTCCACAAGCCTGTTTTCACTGTGGCGAAGAAGATACGGCTTGTTTAATGAAATGGGGATTCAAGGAAGTGACGATTCAGCTTAACGATGTGAGTGAATACAAAACCTTACTTAAAATGAAGAAACAACGTTTTCGTTGTAAAACTTGCGGGAAAACTTCTATCGCCGAAACCAGTGTCGCGGACCGTCATTGTTCGATCGCTCGACGCGTCAAACTCGCCATTGCAGAAAAATTAGCTCAACCCTTGTCGATGTCAATGGTCGCCCGGTTGAAGCATGTTTCGCCGACGACAGTTTTACGTGTGCTGCATAGTTTTCAACCTAAACAGCTAACCCCCAATACTTCCTTACCGGAAGTACTTTGTTTTGATGAATTTCAATCGGTCAAACGAGTTTCTGGTGCCATGAGTTTTATTATGATGAATGGGAAAACGCGGCAACTCTTAGAGATTGTCGCTAATCGACAACTGCCTCATTTAGAAGCCTTTTTCGCTCGTTATCCTAGAGAGGAAAGAGCCAAGGTGCACTATGTCGTTTCGGATTTTTACAGTCCGTATGCTTCCTTAGTTAAAGCCCTTTTTCCTAATGCGCAGTTAGTCATTGATCGTTTCCATATGAGCCAACATATTGGGCGAGCTTTCCAACAACAACGGAAACAAGTGATGAACACCTTTAACCGTCGGCAAAAAGAATATAAGCACCTCAAAAAATATTGGAAACTTCTACAGAAAAAAGCTTGGGCACTGGATTACAAAAAACGATATTGGCGGCCTAGTTTTCGGGATCATTTAACCGAGCAAGAGATTGTCGACCGCTTATTAAGTTATCATTCCACGCTTAGACAAGGCTATAAAATCTATCAATCGTTCCTTTCTGCATTTCATAAGCAAGATATCGAACGTTTGGATCAATTATTAAAAACCGATTTGTCTCAGCTTCCTGACCCGTTTCAGCCCGTAGTCAAGACCTTTCGCAAGTATCGACAAGAGATCCGGCTGGCTTTAACGGTGCCTTACTCTAATGGTCCTTTAGAAGGTTTAAATAATCATATTAAAGTCCTAAAACGAGTCGCTTATGGTTTCCATAGCTTTGAGAACTTTCGGCAACGGATCTTTTTATACCGAGGAAAGTATTTCCAACCCGGACCCTTACCTATACAAACTAAAAAAAGCAGCTAGACCATAGCGCCTAACTGCTTCCTTTATTTATCGAGTTTTCTTTACCAACACCAGTTGACAAAGAGCCATTATTTTTCGATTTTAGCAACAACGCCTGAACCAACAGTACGTCCGCCTTCACGAATAGAGAAACGAGTTCCTTCTTCGATAGCGACTGGGTGAATTAATTCAACATCCATTGTTACGTTATCGCCTGGCATAACCATTTCAGTGCCTTCTGGCAATTCAATGACACCAGTGATATCAGTTGTACGGAAGTAGAATTGTGGACGATAGTTTGTGAAGAATGGAGTATGACGTCCACCTTCTTCTTTAGTCAAAACATAAACTTCAGCTGAGAACTTAGTATGTGGTGTAATTGAACCTGGTTTAGCTAATACTTGGCCACGTTCGATATCATCACGAGAAACACCACGTAATAAAGTACCGATGTTGTCACCAGCTTCAGCATAATCCAACAATTTACGGAACATTTCTACGCCAGTAACTGTTGTCTTCTTAACATTTTCATGGATACCAATGATATCCACTTCATCGCCGACTTTAATCGTTCCGCGTTCAACACGACCAGTAGCAACAGTACCACGGCCAGTGATTGAAAATACGTCTTCAATTGGCATCATGAATGCTTTGTCATGGTCACGTTCTGGAGTTGGGATATAATCGTCAACTGCGTCCATTAGGTCCATAATTTTTTGTTCGTAAGCTTCGTCGCCTTCTAAAGCTTTCAAAGCTGAACCAGAAATAACGGGTGTATCGTCACCTGGGAAGTCGTATTCAGTTAATAGATCACGAACTTCCATTTCAACTAATTCAAGCAATTCTTCATCGTCAACCATATCCATTTTGTTCAAGAATACTACGATGTAAGGCACACCAACGTTACGTGACAACAAGATGTGTTCACGAGTTTGTGGCATAGGGCCATCAGCTGCAGAAACTACCAAGATAGCGCCGTCCATTTGTGCAGCACCCGTGATCATGTTTTTAACATAGTCCGCGTGTCCTGGAGCGTCAATGTGAGCATAGTGGCGTTTTTCTGTTTCATATTCAACGTGAGAGGTATTAATTGTAATACCACGTTCTTTTTCTTCTGGAGCTCTGTCAATTGTGTCGTAACTTGAAGCTTCTGATGTGAAACCTCTTTTAGCTAAAACAGTTGTAATTGCAGCTGTTAATGTAGTTTTACCATGGTCAACGTGTCCGATAGTACCAATGTTAACATGTGGTTTAGAACGGTCATATTTTTCTTTTGCCATTTTTATTTGTTCCTCCTAAATTGCGTTTTTTATATTTGATAGGTAGAAAACCGCATGCGGTTTTCCGCCCATATCATTGTAATTAATTGTACACGAAATACGTCAAAAAATACAGTATTTGAAGCATTTCATTCAAGATTTATTAATTTTATTCAGCGTTACCGCCGTTTTTCTTAATAATCTCTGCTTGGATCGATTTTGGTACGTCTTCATAATGGTCAAATGTCATCATGAAAGTACCGCGACCTTGTGTTGATGAACGTAGTGTTGTTGCATAGCCAAACATTTCAGCTAGTGGTACAAACGCGTTTACGATTTGTGCGTTACCGTGAGCGTCCATTCCTTCAACACGACCTCTACGTGCAGTAACGTGACCCATGATATCTCCTAAATATTCTTCAGGAACAGTAATTGTTACTTTCATCATCGGTTCAAGGATGACTGGATCAGCTTTTTTCGCAGCTTCACGTAATGCCATTGAAGCAGCAATTCTAAAGGCTGTTTCGTTGGAATCGACATCATGGTAAGAACCATCATAAAGTGTAGCTTTGATATCAACTAATGGATAACCAGCTAACACACCGTTTTCCATCGAATCTTCCAATCCTTTTTGTACAGCAGGAATATATTCGCGTGGAACAACCCCACCGACGATCTTGTTCTCAAACTCGAAACCAGCGCCTTCTTCGTTTGGTGTAAATTCGACCCATACGTGACCGTATTGTCCTTTACCACCTGATTGGCGAATGAATTTCCCTTCAGCTTTGGTTGATGAACGGAAGGTTTCACGATAAGAAACTTGCGGTGCACCAATATTAGCGTCCACTTTAAATTCTTGTCTCATCCGATCGATAAGAACGTCTAATTGAAGTTCACCCATACCGGCAATAATTGTTTCGCCAGTTTCAACATTTGATTCTACTCTAAATGAAGGATCTTCTTCTGCAAGTTTTTGCAATGCAACACCCATTTTATCTTGGTCAGCTTTTGATCTAGGTTCAACAGCTACTTCAATTACCGGTTCAGGGAAATGAATAGTTTCCAAGATAACTGGATTTTTTTCATCGCAAAGCGTATCACCCGTTGTGGTATTTTTCAAACCAACAGCGGCTGCAATGTCACCAGAGTAAACTTTTTGAATTTCAGAACGAGTATTCGCATGCATTTGCAAAATACGTCCAATTCGTTCACGTGAATCTTTAGTGGCATTTAATACGTAAGAACCTGAATCCAACGTACCAGCATAGACACGGAAGAACGTTAAACGTCCAACATACGGGTCCGTCATAACTTTAAATGCTAGCGATGAAAATGGTTGATCATCATCAGCAGGATGTTCGGTTTCTTCGCCTGTCTTCGGATCGATCCCTTTAATTGGAGGAACGTCAATTGGAGAAGGCAGGTAGTCAATTACCGCATCCAACATCATTTGAACACCTTTGTTTTTAAAAGCAGAGCCACATAACACAGGGTAAAAGTCAACTGACAACGTTGCTTTACGGATTCCGACTTTTAATTCTTCCGGCGTAATTTCTTCGCCTTCCAAATATTTCATCATGATATCTTCATCAACGTCTGCGACAGCTTCAACTAATTTGTTGTGCCATTCTTCTGCTGTTTCTTTGTATTCATCTGGAATTTCAGTTTCATCAAAAGTTGTGCCTAAATCATCTTTGTAAAATTCGGCTTTCATCTTCACAAGATCGATGATTCCTTCAAAGTTGTCTTCAGCACCAATTGGTAATTGAATGGGTTGTGCGTTAGCTTGCAAACGGTCATGCAATGATTGGACTGAATACAAGTAATCTGCTCCAACTTTATCCATTTTATTACAGAATACAATACGAGGTACTTGATATTCTGTTGCTTGACGCCAAACTGTTTCAGTTTGGGGTTCAACGCCTGATTGTGCATCCAGTACGGTAACCGCACCATCTAGTACACGCAATGAACGTTGTACTTCAATTGTGAAGTCCACGTGTCCTGGAGTATCGATGATGTTTACACGATGGTCCTTCCAGTGTGCCGTAGTGGCAGCGGAAGTAATCGTGATACCACGATCTTGCTCTTGGCTCATCCAGTCCATTTGAGAAGCACCTTCGTGCGTTTCCCCAAGTTTATGGATACGACCTGTATAGTACAAGACACGTTCAGTTGTTGTCGTTTTACCAGCATCAACGTGTGCTACGATACCGATGTTACGAGTTTTTTCTAACGAAAATTCTCTTGCCATTTCTAGGTTGTTCTCCTCTCAACTTTTAACTTTTGCTATGGTTATACCTTTTACCAATAAAGAAGCGAGGGTCTTACCAGCGATAGTGAGCAAATGCTCGGTTTGATTCCGCCATTTTATGTGTATCTTCACGTTTTTTGACAGAACCGCCAGTATTATTAGCTGCGTCCATGATTTCTTTGGCTAAACGTTCTTCCATAGTGTGTTCTCCACGCAAGCGCGCATAATTTACCATCCAGCGAAGACCTAAAGTCGTACGACGTTCAGGGCGTACTTCAACTGGCACTTGGTAGTTAGAACCTCCTACACGGCGAGCTTTCACTTCTAAAACAGGCATGATGTTTTTCATTGCTTGTTCAAAAACATCTAATGGTTCATTGCCTGTCGTTTCTTTAATATTATCAAACGCATTATAAATGATATTTGATGCAACGCCGCGTTTACCATCAACCATTACACGGTTGATCAAGCGTGTTACTAATTTTGAATTATAAATAGGGTCTGGTAAAACATCACGTTTTGCTGCAGCACCTTTACGAGACATACGTATTTCCTCCTTTCAAAAATTCGTTTGTATTTAATTGCGATTAAAATTAAGATTTAGGCTTTTTCGTTCCATATTTCGAACGAGATTTTTTACGATCGTTTACACCAGCAGTATCTAGTGCACCACGTACAATATGGTAACGTACCCCTGGCAAGTCTTTTACACGACCACCGCGGATCAATACCACACTGTGTTCTTGTAAGTTATGACCAATACCTGGGATATAAGCTGTTACTTCAATCAAGTTTGACAAACGAACACGAGCGTATTTACGCAAAGCAGAGTTAGGTTTTTTAGGTGTCATTGTTCCGACACGCATTGCTACCCCACGTTTTTGCGGAGAATATACGGTAGTTTGTTGCTTTTTAAAACTGTTATATCCTTTATTCAATGCTGGTGAATCAGATTGTCCACTTCTAGTTTTACGAGGCTTACGTACTAATTGATTAATTGTAGGCATTTTGTTTCCCCCTCCCTTAATTTGCTTTATAGTTCCACACATCCAGGTGGTTCTTTTTTTGCGATAAAAAAGAATGCATCGTCTGCAAGCTTTCTCAGATGTACTTATACAGTCAGCATGTCCCATCAAAAAGACCTGTTTATAAAGCACCTTTGAAAGAATACCACGCATTACATAGCTTGTCAACATTTCCAGACAGCTTTTTCTATCTATTTTTATCAAACGCTATCATTTTTGTTTTTTACGCTATATAATATCAGTAACAGAACGTTTACTAACATTTTAGGAGTGATAATAGTGAGCTTAAAAGAAGATGTGGGAATTAAAGCAGCTAGTTATGTCAAAAACGGAATGACAGTAGGACTTGGTACCGGCTCAACCGCTTATTATATGATTAAAGAGATTGGTCGAAAAGTAAAAGAAGAAAATCTTAACGTGGTTGGCGTCCCTACTTCGTCTACTTCAAAAAAACAAGCAGAAGAAATGGGTATTCCCATTAAATCGATCGATGAAGTCGACAAAGTCGATGTCATTATCGATGGCGCCGACGAAATCAGCGCTGACTTTCAAGGCATGAAAGGTGGCGGCGCCGCTTTACTATTTGAAAAGATTGTCGCAACTTATACTGATCAAGTGATCTGGATCGTCGATGAATCAAAAATGGTGGATAAACTAGGCAAGTTCCCTCTGCCCGTCGAAGTTGTTCCTTACGGTCAGCAGCAACTATTTCAGTTATTTGCCAAAAAAGGATATAAACCAAGTTTTCGTATGGACCAAAAAGCAAAAAAAGTCACTGATAGCGGACACTCAATTATTGACCTTCACTTGGAACAAATCGATCATCCCGAACAATTAGCTAAGGAATTAGATGAAACGGTAGGCGTTATCGATCACGGCTTATTTTTGAATATGGTCAACACAGTGATCATTGGTAGACCAAGCGGGGCTGAAATTATTTCCGATATTCGCTAGAAAAACAGTACGTTGTCAATGTTTTAGAAAAATAACTAAATGTTTATTTTGTAATTATCCTGTTTTTTCAAGCAACCTTTTGATTGCAATGGAAAAAGCCAGTAAAAAAGTGTACAATGGTAGCGGAATGAAAGTTTCAGTAACTAAATGAACAAAGGAGATTTTTTTATGCCAAAACTAATTTTTGCACGTCACGGAAAAAGTGAATGGAATAAAGAAAACAAATTCACCGGCTGGGTAGATGTCGATTTAGCTCCAGAAGGTGTAGAAGAAGCACAAGATGCAGGGCGTAAAATCAAAGAAGCCGGCATTGAATTTGATGTTGCTTATACTTCTGTCTTAACTCGCGCAATTAAAACTTGCCACTATATTTTAGAAGAAGCTAATCAATTGTGGGTGCCCGAAGTAAAATCTTGGCGCTTAAACGAACGTCACTATGGCGCTTTACAAGGCTTAGATAAACAAGATACACGCGATAAATACGGGGACGAACAAGTCCACATTTGGCGTCGTTCTTATGATGTTTTGCCTCCATTAACCGATCCTAAAGCTGATCGCCGCTATGCTGATTTAGACCCAAGAACGATTCCTGGCGGAGAAAACTTGAAAGTAACTCTAGAACGGGCTCTACCATTCTGGGAAGATCAAATCGCTCCTGCTTTACGCGATGGAAAAACAGTTTTAGTTGCCGCACATGGGAATTCTTTACGTGCTTTAGCAAAACACATCGAAGGAATTTCTGACGATGATATTATGGACCTTGAAATTCCAACCGGAAAACCAAGTGTTTATGAACTAAATGATGATCTAACTGTCAAAGACAAATATTATCTATAAAATAACGTAAAAAAGATTCGCGGATTTATATTATCTGCGAATCTTTTTTTGTTTTATTGCAATTTTATACAAATGATGATTCTGACATACAAGCACGATAGATAGATGCGACATCTTCTTCATGTAATGGTACGAATCCTTGGTTCGAAATTGAACTATGAGCTACAGCACACTGAGCCATTTCTTCAAAATTTTCTTCCCTTTGGATACCTACCTCTGGCAACGTCATTGGAATACCACAAGAAGCAAAGAATTCATATAATTTTTGAATACCGACTTCTGCCGCTCTTTTAGGTTCTTCCTCTTCAACATCCCAGATTTCTTGGGCAAATCGTTGGAATTTAGGAATTGTATCTTCATCTAAAATATGAGCCATCCATCGCGGTGTAATCATAGCAAGCCCTACTCCATGAGTAATATCGTAAAATGCACTCAATTCATGTTCCATTGCGTGACATGACCAGGAACCTTTTTTCCCTTTACCAATCAAGCCATTTAAAGCTAATGTACTGGCCCACATCAAATTAGCTCTAGCAGTATAATCATCTGGTTTTTCTAAAGCAATCGGTAAATACTTGATTACCGTTTTCATCAAACCTTCTGCAATCTCATCTTGTACTTCAGTGCCCGGTGTTGCATTAAAATAGTTTTCCATCAAATGACTGAGAATATCCGCTGAACCAGCAGCAGTTTGATACGAATTAACACTAAACGTATTCGTAGGGTCAAGAAATGACACTTTGGGCAGCAAGCTTTCTCCATGCACTCCTAATTTTATTTGTGCGTCCATATTGGAAATAACACAAGTACCATTCATCTCACTACCTGTAGCTGCTAAGGTAAGAACCGTCACGATTGGCAATGCAGGTCCTGTATAATTTTTTGGTAAAACAAAATTTTCCCACAAGTCGCCTGAAACGAATACACTTGCTGCAATCGCCTTACTACAGTCAATAACCGATCCACCACCTACAGGCAGAACTACATCAATTGCGTTTTGTTTACACAATTGAACTCCTTGTTGCACCGTTTCAATTCTAGGATTAGGATCCACGCCAGCTAATTCAACGATGTTGTTATCATTTCGATTAAACTGTTCGTATAATTTATCATATAAACCGCTTTTTTTGATACTACCGCCGCCATAGACTAACAACACGTTCTTGCCAAAAGCATTTAAAACTTGAGGTAATTCATCCAGCCGATCTTTGCCAAAGCGAATGTCTGTCGTTACATGAAAATCAAAATTTTCCATGAAAAACCCTCCTTTTCTTTTATTATCGCTAGAATTCTATTTAAAGTCAAAAATTGAACAAGTAGGGTATATGTCAGACAATCCAAAATCGCAGAAAAAAAGACAGAGAATAAAACGTTAATTTGGTATGATTGAAGAGATAACAGGGGCTATTTCTTTAATTTTATCCCCATGATGTAAAATAGGACTTTCTTTCCACTAGATCTGTGTTAATAAAAAGGATAAGAAAAAGAACCATCTATACCTATTAAAAAGGAATATAGATAGTTCTCTGTTATTCTAGCAATTGCCAAAAAAAATCACGTATTATTTCGCTAAACTTCCTAATTTCTCTAGCAATTCTTTTTGTGCATTCTGTATACCAACCGCTAATGTCTTTACAGCCAGTTTGATTTTAGTCCCGTTCGTCGTCACAACGACTTTTTTTACCACAGCTCCGCTAATTTTAATCGCGTCTATACTGCTTATGGGAATTGTATCGACATTTTTTACTTCCATATTCATATCCAACTGGATAAGTTTTAGCTCGTTATCATCCACCAAAACAGCATACATTTTGGGAATGGGAATTGTTAATAATTTGTGCTCATCTGCATAGCCAACAATACTTTGAGCATTGCCGTGCTTTTCTTTCACACTATCTAAATCTGTTTGTTTTATTACCCATCTCATAATTTCATTCCTCCTTTTTATTTATATTAGCGTAAAACTAACAAAAAATGAATTGAATAGCTCAAATATGGACTATTATATAGACCTTTATTGACTTTTAAAAAAAGCAGCATAGAAAAAGAGTCATTTGCCATTATGTTATTTATTAGCAATAATAAAAACAGATAAGAAATCCCCATAAATAGAAAATTTCTTACCTGTTTTATTCATCAAAGGCAAAGCCCTTGAAATCATTCTATTTTCTAACTCAAAGCTGTATCCAAACCAACTTTAATCATCTCATCAAAAGTAGTTTGTCTTTCAAGCGCAGTGGTTTCTTCACCAGTAATTATATGATCACTAACGGTACAAATCGCTAAGGTTTGAACATCAAATTTTGCCCCTAGATAATATAAAGCGGCTGCTTCCATTTCAACGCCTTTAATCCCCAGTTTTGCAAGTTGAAAGGTTTCAGTCATATCCTCTTTATAAAATGTATCTTCAGATAAAATATTACCTACATGTGTAGTAAATCCTTGGCTTTCTGCAATTTCATAGGCCGTCTTTAATAAATTAAAATCAGCAATCGGCGCATAATGAAAATGTTGAAAATGTTTTTGAATCATCGCAGAACTTGTAACCGCCCCTTGAGCTAAAATAAGTTCTCTAACATGGACATCCTCAGAAAGTGCGCCACAAGTTCCTACGCGTACTAATCGTTTTACCCCATATGATTCAATCAATTCTTGGGCATAAATTGTAGCTGAAGGCATGCCCATGCCGGTTCCTTGTACCGAAACCCGTTCTCCATTATAAACTCCTGTATAGCCTAACATCCCCCGAACTTGATTATAGCAAACAGGGTCTTCTAGAAAAGTTTCAGCAATATACTTCGCTCGCAGCGGATCGCCAGGGAGTAATATTTTATCAGCAATATCCCCAGGTTTTGCTTCAATATGAACGCTCATGTTATTCCTCCTTATAATGCCTTGAGTGTTTCTTTTACTAATGTTTTAAAATCAACTTTTACTCGTTCTGTGGTTTCTACTACTTCTTTATGGTTCAAATTTTTCTGCATACCAGCAGCCAAGTTGGTAATACAAGATATTCCCAACACATTTAAACCACAGTGGCTTGCGACAATCACTTCAGGAACTGTCGACATTCCTACCGCATCCGCGCCAGCAATACGGGCAAAACGAACTTCTGCCGGTGTTTCATAAGTAGGACCGGAAAATCCCATGTAAACTCCTTCTCTTAAGGCAATGCCTTGTTTTTCAGCCACCGCTTGAGCAGTTTGGCGATAAGATAAACGATAGGCTTCACTCATATCTGGAAAACGCGGCCCTAGCTCTTCATTATTTGGACCAAATAATGGATTACTCCCCATAAAGTTAATATGGTCATTAATTAACATTAAGTTCCCTGCTTCAAAGTCTGTATTTACGCCGCCAGCTGCGTTAGTTACAATTAAAGAATGAGCCTTTAACGCAGCCATTACACGTACAGGATAAGTGACTGTCTGCATCGAATAGCCTTCATAATAATGGAAACGCCCTTGCATAGCTAACACTTTTTTTCCTTCTAATGTGCCATAGACCAGCTGACCTGCATGACCGCTAACAGTAGAGACTGGAAAATGCGGAATCTGATCATACGTGATTACTTGTGGATCTTCAATTTCCTCAGCCAGCTCACCTAAACCTGAACCTAAAATCAGCCCAAACTCGACAGCATCTACACCTTTACTTTTAATGAAATCAGTCGTTTCTTTTAGTTTTTCTTGTAACGAATTCATCTACTTCCTCCTATATTATAAATCATTTATTTTACTTACTTTCACAAAAAAAGGACGGCACTAATAAGAGTTCCCTTAAGCCCCGCCCTATTCCAAACTATTTATTTAGATTTAACATAATTTTTTCCACTTGCTTGTGGGCCTGAGGAACGTCCCAGGAATAAAACAAGCACGATGATCGTTAATAGATATGGCGCGATTTGTAAAAGCACAGGCGGGATGGAAGAAATAACTGGCAGCTGCGCCCCGATAATACTTAAACTTTGTGCAAAGCCAAAGAAGATCGCTGCTCCCATAGCACCTAGTGGATTCCATTTACCAAAAATCATCGCAGCCAGTGAAATATAACCTTGTCCTACAATTGTCCCCGCTGAAAAGTTACCGGAAATGGATTGGGCGAAAATTGCGCCGCCCATACCGCCTAAAAGACCGGAAAGCAGGACACCCGAATAACGGAATAAATATACATTAACGCCCAAAGTATCTGCTGCTTGCGGGTGTTCTCCGACTGAACGTAGGCGTAAACCAAAGCGTGTTTTCGAAATAACATACCAAGCAACAATCGCAATACCAATAGCTAAATAAGCTGGTAAGAAGGTGTTTTTAAAGAAAATATCACCAATAATCGGAATATCTTCTAATCCAGGAAAAGAAAAGTAGCCTAAGTTACTATCAATATTATCCGTTTGCCCTTTACCATACCAAACTTTGATTAAAAAGACTCCAAGCGCCGGCGCCATTAAGTTAACTACTGTACCACTAATAATATGGTCGGCTCGGAAACTAACGGTTGCTACTGCGTGCAGCAAAGAAAATAACATACCCACTAAGCCACCAACAATAATTCCAATCCATGGGGTCCAACCACCGAATCTTCCAGCACTTTCCAGGTTAAACACGATTCCGCTGAAAGCGCCCATAACCATGATCCCTTCTAGCCCTACGTTTACAATCCCACTTCGTTCAGAAAACGTACCACCTAATGCAGTAAGGATCAAAGGGGTCGAATAAACCAAAGCAGATGTTAAAATTAAGGATATTAAACCTACTGTCGACATTACAGGCCGCCTCCTTTACCGTCTTGTTTACCTGATGTGGATTCAAGATTTTGAACCACTTCTTCTTTTCTTTTATCTGGCATGATTTTAGCAAGCAGTACACGCATAATATAACTAATTGCTACAAAGAAGATAATCAACGCGATAACAACATTGACAATTTCAAACGGTACACCTGCACCTGTTTGCATGCCCAAACCACCAATTTGTAAAACGCTGAATAACAGCGCTGAAAGTAAAATACCAATCGATGAGCCAGCCCCTAATAGTGAGACGGCTAAACCATCAAAACCAATTGACAAGGACTCTGTCTGAACAAAAAAGTTTTGGTAAGTTCCCAGCCCTTCTACTACACCACCTAAACCAGCAAATGTACCAGAAAGCACCATTGATAAAATAATGGTTCGCTTACTACTCATTCCAGCGTATTCCGAAGCATTAGGGCTCAATCCCACAGCGCGTATTTCATAGCCAAGAGTAGTCTTTTTCATAATAAACCAAACCAACACTAAGCCTATCAAAGCTAAAAACAGCCCTGCGTTCACTCGTGAACCGCCGAAAAAGCGCGAGAGTCCTTCCATATTCAAACTAGCGTTCTCTGTAATCCGATTAGATGAGTCCAAACTGGAACGAAAACTTTCTGGCATAACATCTTGTAAAATAAAAGTGCTTAAATACAAAACAACATAATTCATCATAATTGTTACAATCACTTCACTGGTACCAAAATAAGCTCGTAAAAATCCTGGAACCGCTGCTGCCAATGCACCTGCTAAGGCTCCGGCAATAATGCAAAGTGGCAATAAAACAACTTTGGGTAAATCAGGAAAGACTAAAGCAAACGAAACACTCGCTAGCCAGCCACATAAAGCTTGCCCAGACAGCCCAATGTTGAAAAAACCAGCCGAATTGGCTATCGAAAAACCTAGTGCAGTGAAAATTAAAGGAGTTGCTTGCCGTAATGTTTCACCAATACTTCTTAGGTTCCCCAAGGAAGCATTCAACATCGACTGATAACCGATCACTGGATTAAATCCAAAAACAGCCATAAGGATTGCGCCAATAATCAATCCTAAAATTACTGATAGAACGGGTACTAAAATACTACGAATTCTTGCGTTACGATCATTCATTGGCTGTTACCTCCTGTTGAGCAAGTTCTTTTCTCGCTTTTTCTAAAGAAGAACCGGCCATTAATAATCCAAGCTCTTGTTCAGAAGTTTCTTCTGGTTTTACTACGCCAACGATTTTTCCATCATAAATGACTGCAATTCGATCAGATACATTCAAAATTTCGTCTAATTCAAAGCTAACTAACAATACCGCTTTATCATTATCTCTTTGGTTAATCAAACGTTTATGAATAAATTCAATGGCGCCCACATCTAAACCGCGAGTCGGATTGGCAACCACTAAAAGATCTGGATCACGGCTGACCTCGCGTGCAACGACAGCTTTTTGCTGGTTCCCACCAGATAACGATCTAGCTGCAACCACTTCATTTACCGTCCGTACATCATACTCTTTAATCAGTGTTCGTGCGTGTTCATTAATGCTGTTATAATCTAACACGCCATTTTTACTAAAAGGATTCAAGTAATAATTCTGCAAAACAAGGTTCTCAGCTATCGTCATGTCTAAGATCAAACCGTATTTGTGCCGATCTTCTGGCACATGACCTACACCACTTTCAGTAATTTTTCTAGGACGTAAATTTGTAATATCAGCATCATTCAGTTGAACAGTCCCGCTTTCTGCTTTGCGCAGTCCTGTCAAAGCTTGGACCAATTCAGATTGCCCATTACCATCAATTCCTGCAATCCCTACTATCTCGCCGGCATGTACGTCTAAATCAAGACCCTTAACTGCCGCAACGCCGCGATTTTCGTTCACAACTAAATCCTTGATGGATAAAACAGTTTGTTTGGGATTCGCTTTTTCCTTATCCGTCTTAAATACAACGGAACGTCCCACCATCATATCCGCTAAATCTTGCGATGAAACGTCTTTAACAGTCACCGTTCCAATCCCTTGACCTCGTCGAATAACAGTACATTCATCGGCTACTGATTTGATTTCATCTAATTTATGTGTGATTAAAATAATCGATTTACCTTCTTTTACTAATCCTCGCATAATCTCGATTAATTCATTGATTTCTTGGGGCGTCAACACCGCAGTCGGTTCATCAAAAATTAACACATCTGCACCGCGGTACAACGTTTTTAAGATTTCTACCCGTTGTTGCATCCCTACTGAAATGTCGCGCACATAAGCATCCGGATCGACCCGCAACCCGTAACGCTTGGAGACTTCCGCAATTTCTTGCCGTGCTTTTTTCCGGTCAATTTTTCCTAAATGGCTAGGTTCATTGCCTAAAATAATATTTTCAGTCACCGTAAATGCATCTACTAACATAAAATGTTGGTGGACCATGCCGATTCCTAACTGCTTGGCTGTGTTCGGACCCGCAATTGTTACTTCTTTGCCATCGATAAGGATTTTTCCAGATGTAGGCTCTAATAACCCTGACAGCATATTCATCAATGTTGATTTGCCCGCGCCATTTTCACCTAACAGCGCATGAATTTCGCCTTTTTTTAACCGCAAATTTACCCGATCATTTGCCTTAAAGAGCCCGAACTCTTTTGTAATATCGCGCATTTCTACGACAAACTGTTCTTCTGACACATTTTTCACATCCCTCTGAAGTAATTCTGAAACAAACAATCGTATAACAATAACTCACTAATAGAGAGTTTTTCTCTCAACAAAAAGAGGAAAAGACAACATTTATGTTATTTTCCTCTACCTTTATTGAAAGAAAAAATCAATTCGTCATCGCCGGAGAGGATCCGGCGATAAACGAATCCATTATTTTTATGGAGCTTCAGGAACTTCTACTTCACCATTTATAACGTCTTCTCTAGCTTCTTCGACCGCATCTTTAGCTTCATCTGATAAATAACCGTCAGTCAAACCAACACCGTCTTCTTCTAATCCGTATTCTAAATGTTCGCCGCCAGGAAAGTCATCATCTGCTGATCTTTGCGCTAAGTCTTGCACAACAGTACCTACACCTTTTAAGGTAGAAGTCAAAGTAAAGTTATCTTCTTCTCCGTCTTTGGTATAATCTCCTTCATCTTCTTGGTCACGATCCACGCCGATAACCCAAACTTTATCGTCTTCTGATTCATTACGTGATTTCGCTTCTTGGAACACGCCATTTCCGGTAGCGCCTGACGCATGGAAAATGATATCTGCATCTTGAGAGTACATCCCTTGAGCGATCGAACGTCCTCTATCAGGTGCAGAGAAATCGCCTGCGTATTGGTTTAATACTTCAATATCTTTGTCTAATTTTTCAGCGCCATCTTCTACGCCTTTGGTAAAGCCAGCATCAAAACGATCAATAACTTCGCCTTCTACACCGCCCACAAAACCAACTTTATCTGTTTCTGTAGTATAAGCTGCAGCAATTCCAGCTAAGTAAGAAGCTTCGTGGTCTTTAAACGTTGCAGAAACCACATTGTCGCCTTCTACAATGTCATCAACAATGACAAAATTATTATCTGGATTATTTTGTGATTGCTCTTCAATCGCCGGTTGTAATTTATAGCCAATCCCAAAAATTGTCTGGAAACCAGCATTTAGCGCTTGATCAATATTTGGAATATAATCTGATTCATTTCCTGATTGGAAATATTGATAACCATCGTTTCCGCGTTCTAAATTATTTTCTTCGCCCCAAGCTTCTAAGCCTTCCCAAGCGGATTGGTTAAATGAACGGTCATCCACACCGCCAGTATCGGTAATTAAAGCTGCTGGTGCACTAGCGCTATCGCCGTCACCGCCGCCATCACCTGAACCTCCGCCGTTGCCACATGCACCTAATAATAAGGCGCTAAGCATCGCTATGGTACCAAACCCAAATAATTTCGCTTTTTTCATTTCTTGTAAAGCCTCCTAATAATTTTTTTAATTTAAACAGCTTTTAACCGTTTGAATCCATTATAAGTCTTGCCCTGTGAATGAATATGGCAGCAATTGTTCCACCGTCATTTCTTTTATAACACCTTTATCACCAACCAACGTTACTGGCATGTCAGGTGTAAAAAACTCTGCCATCACTTGTCGACATGCACCACATGGAGAAATTGGTTGTGATGTCTTACCAGCCACAACTAAGTGTGCAAAATCCCGCTCGCCTTCAGATATAGCCTTAAATATGGCAGTACGTTCCGCACAATTACTTAACCCAAAGGACGCATTCTCAATATTAACGCCTTGATACGTTTTTCCTTGTTTCGTTATCAAACATGCACCTACGGGAAAATGCGAGTAAGGAACATAAGCTTTTTTCAACGCCGCTTGTGCGATTAATAACCACTCTTTTTTTGCCTGTGCCATCTTTCACCTCCTAATTTCTAGCTATTATTTCCTGTAATAATGAATACACTAGCACTCGTTCCTAATCTAGTAGCACCGGCTTCAATCATTGTTAGTGCTTGGCCTTCTGTATAAATACCACCTGCAGCTTTTACACCCATTTCAGGAGCAACGATTTCTTTTAGCAATTGCACATCTTCAATCTTGGCGCCTCCTGATGAAAATCCAGTAGAAGTTTTGACAAAATCAGCGCCGGCAATTTGTGCCAATTTACAAGCTTTTATAAGTTCGTCTTCTGTCAGTAAACTTGTCTCAAGAATTACTTTTACTAGTGCTTGGTCTTTCGCTACATCAACAACTGCTTGGATGTCTGCTTGGACTTTTTCTACCATACCTGCTTTCAATGCACCGATATTAATCACCATATCAACTTCATCTGCTCCGTTTTCGATAGCATTCTTTGCTTCAAAAGCTTTAGTTTCGGAAGTATTTGCTCCTAAAGGAAAACCAATCACTGTACATACTGCAGTTGGTTCACGCTTTAATTTTTGAGCTGCCAGATAAACCCAGCTAGGATTTAGACAAACAGCATAGAAATGATACCTTTTTGCTTCTTCAATCACTTGTAATACTTCTGCGTAAGTGGCATCTGCTTTTAAAAGCGTGTGGTCGATCATACGGTTTAGCTCCATTTTTCAACCTCTACTCTGTGATAATTTCATGGACTAATGTCGGCTCATCTGCAGATTCTTCAATAATGATGTTTTGATATAATAATTTTTTGACCTCAGCAATTTGTTCTGTATTACTATAGATCGTCGCTAAGGATTCTCCTTTTTCCACCTGATCGCCAACTTTTTTATGTAGCTTCAAACCTACACCGTGATCAATCGTATCTTCTTTTGTTTGTCGGCCCGCGCCTAGCATCATTGCTGCAATCCCAATCTCATTGGCCACTAGTTTTGCTACAACACCGCTAGTTTGAGCAGGAAGTTCTAGCTCAAATTGCGCCGTCAATAAACGCCCAGGGTGCGTACAAATGGTTTCATCCCCACCTTGGTTTTTCACCATTTTCTTAAAGGTTTCAAAGGCAGCACCTGAAGCGATGGCTTCTTCTAACAAAGCTCGTGCTTCTTCTAACGTTTCAGCTTTTTTACCTAACACTACCATTTGACTTCCTAGTACATAACACATTTCTAATAAATCATCGGGACCTTGACCTTGTAAGGTCTCAATAGCTTCGATAACTTCCAGGCTATTTCCGATGGCTTCTCCTAATGGTTGACTCATGTCAGAAATGACCGCCATTGTTTTACGTTCGGCAAGTTCGCCAATGCGAACCATCGTATGAGATAAGCGTCTAGCATCTTCAAGGTTTTTCATAAAGGCGCCTTCACCAGTAGTGACGTCTAAAACAATCGCATCCGCACCAGCGGCGATTTTTTTACTCATAATGGAACTAGCAATTAACGGGATCGAATCAACCGTTGCTGTAACATCGCGTAAGGCATAAAGCTTCTTATCAGCAGGAGCTAAATCGCCACTTTGACCGATAACCGCCACTTTATTTGTATTAACTTCTGCAATAAACGCGCGATCGGACAGTTCAATTTTAAAACCAGGGATCGATTCTAATTTGTCCAAAGTTCCACCAGTGTATCCCAAACCGCGGCCGGACATTTTAGCTACTGGCACGCCAACGCTGGCAACTAAAGGAGCTAGTACTAATGTAGTGGTATCACCGACACCGCCAGTTGAATGTTTATCAACTTTGATACCATTGATAGATGACAAATCAATTTTTTCTCCCGAATTAGCCATTGCTAAGGTTAACGCCGCAATCTCTTCATCGGTCATATCTTCATAAAAAATTGTCATAAGCAAAGCGCTCATTTGATAATCAGGGATCTTATCAGCTGTATACTCTCGAATAATAAACCCAATTTCTTCTTTAGTTAACGCTTGACCCTCTCGCTTTTTCTCAATCAAATCGACCATGCGCATTAAAACGAACCTCACTTCCTGATTTTCAATTATTATACAATACTTTAAAGAAAGGTAAAATGCTTAAGTAAAACGGTTTACTAAACAAGTTCACATATGAAAGCCCTTTCTAAATACAGAATACAAGACGGCCTGATAATTGTCAATCTTAATTTCAAGCAATTTTTAAAAGCTTTCTATTGTCTTGTTAGGTCCTTCACGCTCTCACGAAATATTAATTTTGTCTCAAAAATTTTGTTCGGAATTCGCCGTTCAGGAAATTCAATCGCGTCAACAATAAATTTCGCTGCAGTAAACCCAATATCAAACACTGGTTGTTCTATCGTCGTTAATGGCGGATTCATAAACTTGGAAAAGCTCAATCCATCAAAGCCAATTACCGAAATATCATCAGGTATTTTCATTTTTCGTTCGTATATAGCGCGGTAACATCCCATAGCCATCGCATCATTACTACAAAAAATAGCGGTCAAATTCTTGCGTTTTAGCAATTGTTGAGCTGCTTGGTAACCACCTTCTACAGTTAGATCAGCAGTGGCTACGTTTTCATGCTTAAATAATACTCCGGCGTCTTTTAACGCATGATAGTAGCCGTTGTAGCGTTCCTCTAATTGATAATAGCTCGTATCTTCTTTAATTAATCCAATATTGCGATGTCCTTTTTTTAGCAGGTAGGAAACCGCTTGGTAAGCCCCTTCATATTCCTTAATAACCAAACGCCCTCGATCGCGCTGATTAATGCCTCGATCAATCAGGCCTAATGGCATAGTCTTAGAAAACTCACTGTCTATCCCGTATTCTTTTGGTAACACATTGGGTGTAGCTAAAAGAACCCCTTCAACTGAACGATCGGCTAGTTGTTGTAGCAGCTGAATTTCCTTTTCTACCTTATGATGCGAATTACAAAGAACTAGCATATAACCTAAAGGATTGGTATAACGTTCAGCACCTTCAACAATTTTAGAAAAGAAAGAATCCGTCACATCCGGCACAATCATGCCGATTGTTTTTGAATGACGTGTCACTAAATTAGATGCAAAAAAATCCGGCTTATACTGATATTTTTCCACGACATCGTGCACTCGCTGACGTGTCTCTGTACTAAAACGACCGCCTTTATGGTTTAATATCTGAGAGACAGTCGTGACTGAAACACCTGCAATCTCAGCAATTTGTCGGATGGTTAACTTCATTTTCTTCCCCTCTTTTCACTTTGAATAATATAGTACCCCTTATCTTTTTTGATTACTGCAGCGTTGCCGAAAACTTCCTCCATTTTCTTTTGAGCACTGGGAGCGCCTTGTTTTTTCTGCACAACGATAGTTAGCGTTCCTACTTCTTGCAAATAATAATAACCCTCTTCAATAATCTGATGGACAACTTTTTTTCCTGCCCGAATTGGAGGATTACTTAAAATTGCCGCATATTCTTTCTCATGGACGTCTGTATAAATATCGGAAAGATGGATATCAACATTTTCAATCTGATTTTTGACAGCATTTCGTTCAGCCAGATCAACGGCCCGCTCATTAACATCAGTCATTTCAACTTGTCTATTACTAGCATAGGCAACTGCTAAGCCAATCGGACCATACCCACAGCCAATTTCTAAAATCTTTCCTTGGGGTAATTTCTCCCAAGAAAAAGCTTGTAGCAATACCCTTGAGCCATAATCGACGGTATTTTTGGAAAACACCCCACTATCAGTAGTAAATTGAAAACTTTTACCCAATAATTCAAACGACCATTTTTTTATTTCATGTGCACTTTCTGGGTTGGTTTGGTAGTAGTGATTTGTCATGATTTCCCTCTTTTTCATATTGTTACTTTTATCATACCGATTTTTTTAACAAAGTAAATGAAAGTTCTGTCATTTTTTTCTGCTTCAACTAGGAGCTCTTCTGTTTTTATGTTAAAATATCTTTGACTATTTTTAGAAATTATAGCGGTCCAAAGATAATAAAAATTGTCTTTTCACCACTTCGTATGAGGAGGACCCATGGAAGAATACATGAATTTCTATCAAATTCCCCGTACTGAATGGCAAGGATTTTATGCTCCTAAGCATACGCCATTAACCCAAGAGGAATTAGATAATATTAAAAGTTTGAACGACCGGATTTCAATGCAAGATGTAGAAGATATTTTCATTCCGATGTGTCATATGATTCATTTATATATGAAAGCTTACGAATCATTATCCTTGAGTCAAGGCCTTTTTTTACATCGTTATATAAAAGTTCCCCCTTTTATCATCGGGATTGCAGGAAGTGTAGCGGTCGGAAAAAGCACGACAGCCCGTCTTTTACAAACGCTCCTATCGCGCTTATTTCCCAAGCAAGATGTACAACTGATTACTACAGATGGCTTTTTATATCCCAATCGGGTCCTAGAAGAACGGGGGATTATGGATCGCAAAGGTTTTCCCGAAAGTTACGACATGGAACGCTTGATCAACTTTTTAAACAGTGTCAAATCACATGAAAAAGACCTCAAAATTCCACTTTATTCCCATAAAAGCTATGATATCGTCGAAGGAGAATACGAAACGATTTCACAGCCGGATATTTTGATCGTCGAAGGAATCAACGTTTTCCAGCTACCTGCAAACCAGCAAATCTATGTGAGTGACTTCTTTGATTTTTCTATTTATGTCGATGCTGATCCTGCTTTAATTGAACGTTGGTATTTAGAACGGTTTGAATCTTTGTTGGATACCGCCTTTCAAGATCCATCTAACTATTACTATGAATACGCGGTAGGAAGGCGCAAAGATGCTATTAACATGGCAAAGTCTGTATGGAAAAATGTCAATTTAAAAAATTTACAGGAATATATCTTGCCCACACGCTCGCGAGCAGATATAATTCTTCATAAAACAGATTACCATAAGATCGATCAGATATTTTTACGTAAATTTTGAGCGATTTTTAAAACTAATTAGAATAGAGGGAATTTATTGTGACAAATGTTGAACATTTGACAGATGTAGAAAAAATTATTGTATTAGACTACGGTAGCCAATACAACCAACTAATTACTCGACGCATACGCGATTGCGGGGTTTTTTCTGAGCTATTAAGTCATAAAACGACAGCGGCAGAAATTAAAGAAATGAATGTAAAAGGAATTATCTTATCCGGCGGTCCAAATAGCGTCTATGACGCTGATTCATTTGGTATTGATGAAGAAATTTTTGAGTTAGGTATTCCAATCTTGGGAATTTGTTACGGCATGCAGCTAGCTACTCATCGCTTAGGCGGACAAGTCGAAAGAGCTCAAAACCGGGAATATGGTAAAGCTGGAATCGAAATCACTGCAGCATCCGCTAAATTGTTTGATGATACCCCAGAAAAACAAACCGTTTGGATGAGTCATGGAGATCTAGTAAAAGACGTCCCTGATGGATTTGAAGTCGTAGCGACCAGCAAAGACTGCCCGATTGCTTCTATTCAAGATGCTGAAAGAAAAATTTATGGTGTTCAATTCCACCCAGAAGTACGTCATACTGAATACGGCAATGACTTACTGAAAGAATTTGCCCTAGAAATTTGCCAATGTAAAGGCGATTGGAGTATGGAAAACTTTATTGACATGCAAACCGCCAGCATTCGTGAACAAGTTGGCGATAAAAAAGTGCTTTTAGCTTTATCTGGCGGGGTGGACTCCAGCGTTGTCGGCGTTCTATTACACAAAGCCATTGGCGAGCAGTTGACCTGTATTTTTGTCGATCACGGCTTGTTGCGTAAAAATGAAGCCGAACAAGTCATGGAAAGTTTGGGCGGCAAATTTGGTTTAAACATTATCAAAGTAGATGCTCAAAAACGCTTCTTAGATAAGCTTGCAGGTGTTTCTGACCCTGAACAAAAACGTAAAATTATCGGTAATGAATTTATCTATTTATTTAATGACGAAGCTATTAAATTGGCCGGCGAAGAAGGAATCAGTTTCTTAGCCCAAGGAACACTTTATACCGACGTCATCGAATCGGGCACGGAAACAGCTCAAACCATTAAATCTCATCATAACGTGGGTGGCTTACCAGAAGAAATGAGCTTCCAATTAATTGAACCATTAAACACATTGTTTAAAGACGAAGTACGGGCATTAGGAACTGAGCTTGGCATGCCTGACGCAATTGTTTGGCGCCAACCCTTCCCAGGACCAGGTTTGGGTATCCGCGTACTAGGTGAACTCACCGAAGAAAAACTGGAAATTGTACGTGAATCGGATGCAATTTTGCGCGAAGAAATCGCGAATGCTGGTTTAGATCGTGATATCTGGCAATACTTCACCGTGCTACCTGGCATCCGTTCTGTCGGCGTTATGGGTGATGAGCGGACTTATGATTATACTATTGGTATCCGTGCTATTACTTCCATTGATGGCATGACCGCGGACTTTGCCCGCATTCCATGGGATGTATTACAACAAATCTCGGTACGTATCGTCAATGAAGTCGAACATGTGAATCGGATCGTGTATGATGTGACGAGCAAGCCCCCTGCTACGGTGGAGTGGGAATAGTAGAAGTGACCTCCAAAATCCTTATATATAAGGATTTTGGAGGATTATTTTTTTAAAAAGTAACATTAAAAGTAACAACACAATTTTTTCGTGCTTTTTCTAAACCACTCAAATGACGTTAACCCTCCCTGTTTTTTGTTATTTTATTCGTCTTGTTCATCTTCTTTTTTCTTTCCCGCTATATTTAAAATTCTGGTTTTCCTGAAAACCTGTCTGTTTCTCTTTTGCTGTTTCAATTTCAAAAGAACCGCTTAAACGATCTGCAATTTCTTAGTTCACATTTTTATACAACTGTCCATTAGACAAAAAAAGAAGATTAGAAAGTATATGCATGTTCTAATCTTCTTTTTTATTTTATATTTACTTTTTTGAACGGTATATTTCAATACAAGCTAATCCAATACCAGAAATCAAAATCAAACTCGCTCCCAGCATTCCAATCCAATTCATAAGCTCTACCCCTTTATTTTAACCCCATTTCCATATGAAGTATCCTTTCAAAAATAAACAGTTCTCCAATAATTTTAAAGCCAAATTTTTTCATAAAACGGAACAACTTGTTTTGTGTTTAAATCTCAATAGGCTTTTACGAAAAATGTTCTCTACAAACTTTTAAAACTTTACCCGCCAACTCATTTCCTCGTCCTTTCCCCTTTATCCCTTACTAAAAACAAACCTACAAAAATTCACATGCTCAGTTGTTGGAAAAAATCGAGTATAAACTATAACTCTCTTGTTCCTGAAAAAAGAAGAAGTTTTAAAAGGCAGCCTCCTCTTGTGAAGATCTTTATTTTTTTCATTATGTAGAATATATTTCAATTTTTAACTGTTGTTTGCTCATTGATTTTTGGTATTTCTTAACACTACACATACACCTTTATTAAAGTTTATTCAGTTACAATATATTCTGCTTGGTAATCACATCGTTCGTAGTCATCGATATCTACCGGAACTTCTTTAAAACCAAATCTGTCGTAAATATGAAGAGCAGGTTTTAAAATTTGATTTGAATAAAGTACAATTTTTTCTGCTCCATTTTTAATTGCGTAATCCATCCCGGCTTTAAATACAAGCTTACCTGCACCTTTTCCTTTAAAATGCTCATTAGATGCAAATTTGGCAATTTCCCATACATTATTGTGTAAACGCGAAGAAAGGCATGTTGATATTACTTGTCCATTTTCAACAGCAAAGAAGATCATATCGCCTTGCTCGATATATTTCTCAGCATTCGTTAGTTGCTCTATATCATGTGGTTCAATTTTAAAATATTTTTCAATCCAATTTTTATTTAGTTTTACAAAGTCATCTTTAAATTTTTCTTCATAACAAATAATTTCCATTCCCATTAAACCACCTTCTAATTTTTTTATTATTAGTTTTTAAGCTTTCTTATTTTAATGAATCCACGAAGCAAATACATATTAAACTTTAAAGTTCTTCATTATAGTTTTCATGGCGTTAGAAATTTGGCAGCATTGTTCCATACTAAGAGGTTCTATTAATACTTCAATTTGATGATTGGTAAGGTTGATTAGCTGATCTGCTACTTCTTGTCCTTGTGAAGTAAGCCTTAAAATTTGAAATCGTTTATCAGTTAGAAAAGATTCTTTTGAAATTAATTGATTTTTTTCAAATTTTTTAAGTATCCTACTCATATAGCTCTTATCTATCTTTAACATATCAATTAATTGATTAGCTGTAATTTCTGATTTCAAGTTCAATTCATATAACACACGGAATTCAGTAATTGAAAACTCTGTATCTAAATAACGTAGATTCAGGCCATCCATTAAAACTGTAAAAAAACGATTGAACTCTCTTATATCTTCAATAGTATTTATTTTATTTATCATATCGTCACCTTTACTACTTATTTGTATTAATTTGCATTCAAACGCTTTTTTTGTTCTTTTACACCTACTAATACTGATCATACATATTGTTTCAGTGACTAATAAGTAATCAAAAGGAAGTCTCGGAAAACTGTTCAACCCGATAACAGCCATTAATTACGTTGTAATGTTAATGAATCGAACAGAAAAGTTGTTAAAATTACAAACGATAAGAAAATTTAGTTGTGTTTGTCAACTATTATAGTGGAAATTAGTAGCTTTTGTCAACTAACACCCAAAAAATATATTTGGTTTATAGAGAGAAATATATAGTACTATTAATTCATATACATACAATTTATTAAATTGAATATTATGGTGTTAGCTTAATTTAACGTATTGTAAAAATCCTAACTAAACAAAAAAGATAAAGTCTATAATTGTGCCCTCATCCTTTTTATCTTATTTTCATTTCATCTTCATACAATTTAACATTCGATTTGGAATTATTGGTTAGACAATTAGTAGATAACTAAAAAGCAGGTTGTCTGATAGCTCACACGCTCTTAGATCTTGTAAATAAAAAAGGTAATGATTTCGAAATTTGGATGAGCTTAATTATTATTTTATTTGTTCACATTTGTCTCCATCATTTTTTCAGCATTACGAATACCAATATCATTTTGCAAATACAAAAAATAATGATCGGATACACCAAAAGAACTTCCCAACCTGACAGATATATCCACAGTTATTTGCCAACGATCGTGTAAAATATCTTGAATTTTTGGTATAAGGACATATGCTTAGCTAATGCATGAGCTAAAGAATTTAATGACTCCATAAATTCTTTCTTTAAAATTTCACTGATTTTAGGTGTTGCAATTTCGTTCATTGTTATCCCTCCTGCTTACATAACGTTGGAATTTGCTCGTTCCATGATTTCTTCTACAATTTCCGTTTTTGCGTCAGCATAATCTTGAATGTTTTCCCAAGTATTTTGAGCAAGTGTATGTTTTACCTTAGCATATTTTTCACGGTCGTCACGATTGGTACGTAACCAATCACGAAATCGAAGCATTTTATCGATTTCTGATGCGCCCTTACTAAATACATGTAGGTTAACATCTGTATCTGGTCCTTTAAATAAACGGTGCTCATGCCATTCTGGTTCTTGTATTCTTAATACATATCCCACTGATTCTAAAGCAGGGACGTATGAAAGTTCATCTGAAGAATCCGTCACTACAAGTAAAATGTCGATAATTGGCTTAGCGCATAAATCAGGTATCGACGTAGACCCTACGTGTTCTAACTGTAAAACTTTATTACCAAGAATTGTTTTAATCCTTTTAGCTTCACGCTCAAATAAATTCACCCAATTGGGATCATAATTAACTAATTCAATAGGTACATTATGAGGGGTTCGTTTTCCAACGGTAACTTTTTGAAGATACTCACCATCAGTAGATGAGGAATAATTATTACTTTTATTATTGCTCATTAGTTTACTCCTTTCAGTTAGGTTTAATCCTTCCAACCTTTTATATCAAAAGCGTCATTTTATTATACATAAGGAACACATAAATAGCTGTTATTCCTCCCACTGATATCTTCTCAAATCAACATGGTTTTCATCTTTCAAAGAAATACCTTCATTATGGAGTAAATCAGCTTGTTCGGACCAACCCGGAGCTAATCTGCCTGCATGATTGACCACGCGGTGACAAGGATATTTTCCATAAAATTCGGCCATGCTAAGAACTTTACCAACAAGCCTTGCATTTTTTTCTCTGCCAATTAATCTGGCAATTTGTCCGTATGTAGCAACACAGCCTTCTGGTATTTCCCCCACAACAGAGAGGACCTCATAGATCAAATCTTCATCTAAAACACGTTTCATAGGATAACCACACTCGCTTTTCTATTGATACTGTTTTATTTGGTCATATTCGTCCCCATTATTTTTCAGCATTACGAATGTCAATGTTGTTTTGTGAATTTAAAAATAACGATCAGATACACCGAAAAAAACTTTCCCATCTGACAAAGGGATCCACAGTTATTTGTCGACGATCGTGCAAAATGTCTTGAATTCTTAATGTAAGAACATTAATGTTTTTAGCCAATGAATGAGCCGAAAAGTTTAAAGGAGTCATAAATTCTTCTTTTAAAATTTCACTGATTTTAGGCGTTGGAATTTCATTCATAAATCCTCTCTATCCCCGATGATAATCTACAATCTTAACATAGTTACAGTCATTCTAATTTTCTATTGGAATACATATCCGATATTAAGCATTGTTATTTACAATATTATCCGTCATTGACAGTTTTGCAAAGCTAACTTTCGAAAATTTCTGACTATTCATTGTTTAATTTTACAAATATAAATGAAAGTCCTTTAGCAACAACCCCTACTATAATTGCAGGAAGAATCCAAGAAAAACCTAGATCTGAAAAAGGAAGATTTACAAAGGGCGTGATATAATCCCAATTGGAATTAAACTCTGTTAATCCGTCATTTAAGCTAATAAGTAATGTTACTCCAACAACGCTGCGATAGACGGACGTATTACAATTTATATACTTATCAATAAAACTCAATAAGATTAAGGCGATAATTATAGGGTAAACTACATTTAAAACAGGAATTGAAAACTGGATTAATCTTTCTAAGCCAACATTTGCAACAGTAGCGCTAAATAAAACAAAAAATAGCAAAAAGCTCTTATAGGAGATGCGAGGAAATGTTTTATTAAAATACCACGCACATGAAGAAAGCAACCCTGAACCTGTCGGAAGACAAGCAAATACCACCACTAAACCGAAAAGAAAATTCCCACTTACACCGAAATAACTATTAGCGACTCCTGACAAGGCTTCTGCTCCAGAAGCAAAATTCAGCGTAGAGCTGCTTGCCCCAATATAAGAAATTCCTAAATAAATGAAAGCTAGAAAAGTGGCTGAAATAATTCCAGCTTTTAAAATGGCATTTTTCCTAGCTGTTTGATTAAATTCCCCTAATTCTTTGATCGCATTAATAATAATTGTCGCAAAAACAATCGATACAATTGTGTCCATTGTTAAATAGCCTTCTTTTACTCCGCTAAGAAATGGCGCACTTGCGTATTGGCCTTGCGGCAGTTGAAAACCGTTAATAGGTTTAAGGATGCTAGTGACAATAAAAAGGCCTAATATCACTAACAAAAGGGGCGTTACTATTTTTCCAAAACGATCAACAAATTTATTAGGATATAAAGCTAAATAGTACACTAAACCAAAAAAAATAACGCTATAAATCAACAACCCTATTCCCAAATTTGTTTGTTTCAAAAAGGGCGCTGCTCCAATTTCAAATGAGACAAGTCCTGTTCTAGGAGCAGCCATTAATGGACCTATTGATAAATAAGTGACGATTGTTAATACTTTAGCGAAATAAGGATGGACTTTTTGTGCTAAATTTTCAGTATTCCCATCCTCACTCACATTAGCAATCGACACTAATCCTAAAACTGGCAATGCTACGCCGGTGATTAAAAAACCAGCCATAGAACTCCATAAATTTTCTCCTGCTTCTGCGCCTAATCCGGCAGGAAAGATTAGATTTCCAGCACCAAAAAAGAGAGAAAAAATCATCAATCCAATTAAAAAAATTTGTCTGAAAGTAAGTTTATTATGTTTATTTATCATTGCTTCTCCTTTTCCTATTTCTTTCTAAATATATTAGCACAAAAAGGCATGTACAATAAATAAAAAACGTTGAATATATTACAATATCTATTTTTTAATTCTCTAAAAATTAATTCAGTGTTGTTAATTCGTTTACCAATTTTTTTACTGTTAATGAACCTAAAGAGATACTTTATCATGGCACTCCTTGCTTTGTCTTTACAAGAGGAATACTCTCAATCTATAAGCTAAAAGTTGTGTTTAAAAACAACCGTAATTTGTAAGCTAACTTTTAGCCCGCGATAAAAAAATGTTAGCTAGCTACTTACAGTATTTCCAGTTTAAAAACAGCCAATAAAATAATTATCAAACTACTTTGAATTCCAGAAACAATATAATAGTCGACTGTCCTGCTTTGACAGTTGTTTAGACATTAAGCCTTATTTTTAAGATAATCTACGCTATTCGGATTATTAAGTTTCAACAGTTCTTCTAAGTATTTCACTTGAGCGTTTTCTTTATATATAATATCAAAAAATATTGTAAAAAATATCACAATATAATGAATTATATTATAATACTTTTAGCAACTGTCTTCCAAGATGTGAGTTCAATTGTTCGATAAACAAATTTCGTGGGTTATCGCACCTATTTTTGTAGGGCTAGTAACGGTACTAATTAATCACTGGTTAGATGATTAAGCGAAAGCCTTTGCAGTTGTCCTCTAACTCCAACGCTGGAGGCGCAACAGTGCAAAGAAAAACCACCCTACTCCAATAGGGTGGTTTTTTGGTGAAATAATTGATTGATTGATTTCGTTTCGCATATTTATTATAGCATAAAGTTCGAAGAAATTGAACTCGTTTATATCCATAGTATGTGCATGTTTACAGATCCTTAAAAATTTAAACTAAAGGCTTATTCATGTTACCAACTTAGCAAGCAAAACAACCTAAAAATTTGTGGTTTTTTTAGGAATCAATAAGCTTTTTCAAACCACATAGCAAAAATGAATTAGTTTCAAATTCGAAAACAATTTAACTTAATAGCTTAACGATTAAGTTATTAGCCGTGCAATAAACTCTTCTAAACTTTTTGTTCATCCAGTAAATCAGAACTCAATACTCTTACTTTACTAGTTACTATTAATCCTATTTTTATTCTTCGTCCTATCAAGCAAATAATCCACACTAACATCAAAGTAATCAGCTATTTTAACTAACGTGCTCACTGGCCATTCTATTTTTCCAGTCTCATATTGAGAATAAGTATTTTGAGAAACATTTAATAACCCAGCCATTTGCTTCTGTGTTATATCATTATCTTCTCTTATTGATCGAATATTTTTGTAATTCATCTTCATCACCTATACACATTATAAATATCTGTAATAAAGATATTGCTTTTTATCTTTATTACAGATAAAATTAAACTATCTAATATTATAAAAAGGAGTGAAAAACTTGGAAACAGGAAAAAAGAAAAAATTGTTAACAAAGAATAACCAACCTATTAAAGCTATTACTCAGCAAGATATCTACGCAACAAAAGAGACATTGGAAAAGCTTCAATCTTGGGCAAGCGCCTTAGAAATGCTTGATAAGTTCTTCAAACATGAGACGGAGCCATTAAATAAAAAGAAAGTTGTTAAAGAATATTATGCTAATTCTCAAATCTTTGACGTCTTCTTTGCAGATTTTCTTACCCACACTAATATTTTAGAAAAACAGCTTGAAGAATTACGAACAAGAGAAAAAATACATAGCTAGTGTTTAAATTCCTCAGGCACTAATAAAAACACATATCTAATAAAAGAAGACAGCAGCGACGTTAGGAAAACGCAGGGACTGTTGTCTTCTTTTACAGTCCTATACAGTTAAGTATCCTTTCATATCAATTACATTGGTTATTCTTTGCCGAAAACCATCATATAACGGTGTTCAACTGAACTCACAAACCCTTTTTCTTCAATTTCATGATGCAATCCCATTATGGCATCAAGGCAATCATCAACAGAAAAATCAGGAAATTCCCACTCGATAATTGACGCATAATACACAATTGCACCTGCATCAAAAAACTTAATTTGTGCATAGACTTCATCACTATTAAATACTTTGAACCCGTTTTGTTTCGCTTGTTCTAACTGATAAGTTAATTGATTGCGAAAATCAACTTCCAGTTCTTTTTTTAATAGTCGTTTTGAGAGAGCCCGACTATTTTCACAACCTACTTGTTGCGTTATGAAAATACCGCCACGTTTTAGTGTGCGTTTTACCTCATCCAACCTAAAAGCTTCATGCCGATTAATAATAATATCAAAGTGATTGTCTGGATAAGGAAGAAAATCGTCTTCTTCTACAAATTTAACAGTAATCCCTAGTGGTTCCAAATTCTTCTTACATAATTGATAATTCGGCGGATAGCCTTCCGTTACTGAAGTTTTATGATAAGGATGTCCAAGGGTCAAAAGAACCTCTCCTCCACCGGTTCCCATATCTAATAAGCGATCCGCTTCTTTTAAATACTGTCTTACAATTTTTAGATAATCCCAAGGTAAAGATTCCATTTCCCATCTGCCGCTATCATCTAAATAAGAAAAATCCCAACCTTCAAAAGAACGCTCAACTTCTTGTTTCCATGTATCCACTAATTTTTTCATCATTTTTATCCTCTCGTATTCTTTAGTTAATGATTACGATACGATAAACTGCGACAAAGTGACTCGATACGCCGTCGCGTTTTATCGTATCGAGAAGATAATTCGTTGCATAATAGCGCCTCCAATTTTTTTCAATAACATGTCCTTATCTTGCGTTATTTTTTTGTACTACTACATCTTTAAGCATTTCACTTTATATCCACAATTGTGTAATCAATACTTACAATTTTCTCATGTCGCAACAGTTCAAAGAAAAAAATCAACAGAACAGTTTTTGACTCTTACAAATATTTTTCTACAGATTGGCAAGGGACACTATCTTCATAATAGATATCAGAAGAGAGCTGATAGCCACATTTTAAATAGAATGCCAACGCAGCAACTTCTGAATGAATATCCACTTTTTTATAACCCACTGTCCGTGAATAGTCCTCTAACCGTTTTAGAATTTCAGAAGAAAGATGTTTTCCCCTGTATTCTTTTAAAGTTGCAACGCGAGTAATGCGAACATTCTCCTCATCTATTTTCAATAAACGAGCTGTAGAAACAGGTAAATCTCCTTGATACGCTACAGCATAAATCGCTTCGTCGGTATCATTTAAATCAAATTCATCTTGTAGCGAAATCTGAACTTCAAACACAAATACGTTCATACGAATAAAAATACTTGCTGCTCTTTGCCAGCCTTGGTTACCGACAATAAATTTAATATTCTCCATCTCACCTACCTGTTCTTCCTCTTTCAAGCATAATTTTTAAAATAGCCGAATAAACAGCCCCATAATAAATGGATCTCTACCTTTCATGTAAAAACTCCTTTATGATGTCTGCACGATTTCTGTTTATATATCAAAATTATACAATTATCATAACATAGTCCCATCGATAGGGCGCGCCATATGTATAAGGCATAATTATTTTGTAGGCATTTGCAATTTATAATGCAAAACATTGTTATAACCAATCCTGAACTTGACTCTTTGAAGATAGGTGTTATACTTTTTTTCTAAAAATAGAACGTGAAAGGTAAACAAATGATTACATTAAAATCAAAAAGAGAAATAGCGCTAATGGCTAAATCAGGTTCTTTATTAGCAGAAGTGCACCAAAATTTGAGGAATTTTATTAAAAGTGGCATAACAACTTGGGATATCGAAGTATTTGTTCGCAACTATATTGAATCGCATGGTGGTGTGGCAGCGCAAATAGGTTTTGAAGGATATGAATATGCTACTTGTATCAGCGTGAACGATGAAATTTGTCACGGTTTTCCCAAACAGCAAGTATTGAAAAACGGCGATTTAGTTAAAGTAGATATGTGTGTAGAATTGAATGGTGAAATGTCTGATTCTTGCTGGGCGTATGTTGTTGGAAAAGCTACTCCTAAAGTACTAAATCTAATGAACGTAACAAAAAAAGCTTTATATATAGGAATCGAACAAGCGCAAGTGGGCAATCGTACTGGTGACATAGGTCACGCGATTCAAACTTATGTAGAGTCAGAAGGCTATAGCGTTGTCAGAGATTTTATCGCTCACGGAATTGGTCCAACAATTCATGAAGAGCCTCTTTTTGCCCATTATGGCGAAGCTGGTAAAGGAATACGGCTTAAAGAAGGGATGACCATAACCATAGAACCCATGGTAAATATTGGTACTTGGCAGATGAAAATGGAACCAAATGGATGGGAAGCGAAAACAAAAGACGGTAGTTTAAGCTGTCAATATGAACACAGTCTGGCTATCACAAAAGAGGGACCAGTGATTCTAACTTCTCAAGGCGAAGAAGGTACCTATTAACTTATAATAAAAAGGAATCGTGCTTTGCTTCATTAAGCAAAAACGCGGTTCCTTTTTAATTTAATCTAGAAAATATAAATATTCCACCGCAATGAGATACTTGTCGATAGTGAGTCTCAGCCATTGCTTGAAATGAAAAGATGAGCTTGCCATAAACAAAATAATACTCATCGCTAGCCCAATAACCCCTGCTCTCCTGCCGGCATTGGTCATGCTTTTTTCGTGTTTCAAAAGCGATATCTCCGATAATGATTTTGCCCTCTTTTTTTCAAATATGGCAGTAAATTCGAAATAAAGAAGTGAAGCAAAAACTCGCTTCACTCCTTTTCTATTTTTATTTATTCTTTTTATTTATCCAATCTGTAGATAGGTCCATCGCTGCTCGTGTGGCATTTGTCTGATCGAATAAATTTACCATAACAAAATCATGAATTGTTCCTTGGAAACGTGCTTGGGTCACTTCTACTCCTGCTTCTCGTAATTTACGAGCGTAAGATTCGCCCTCATCACGCAAAACATCTGCTTCTGCAGTTAAAATCATAGCTGCAGGTAAGTCTTTAAGCTCTTCTTCTGATGCTCTTAAAGGAGAGGCTGTGATTTTATTTCTCTCCGATTCATCTGTCGTATACTGATTCCAAAACCACTGCATTCCTTCTTTGGTTAAATAGTAATCTTCTGCAAATTGTTTGTAAGATTCTGTATCGAAATTGGCATCTGTCACAGGATAGTATAAAACTTGCTGTTTGATTGGAGTCCCATTGCGTTGTTTTGTCATGATTGTCATAACAGCTGACATGTTGCCGCCAACAGAATCTCCTACTACAGTTATACGATCAACGTCCATTCCCTTTTCTTTTGCTAGTTCAGGTAATTGCTGTAAGACCGCATAATTTTGTTCAATTGCTGTCGGGTATTTTGCTTCAGGAGAACGGCTGTACTCTGGAAAAACGACAATTGAATGGGTACATACAGCTAGTTCACGGACTAATTTATCATGTGTATTCGCACTACCAAAAACCCATCCAGCGCCATGAATATAGTAAATGACAGGCAATTCTTTCGTACTGCCTTTTGGTCTCAAAAAGCGAACGTTAATTTTTCCCCATTGACCTGTATCAAACGTTTGGTCTTCTATATCAACTTCCATTTTTTCTACTGGAGATTCTTGGACTTGTTCTAATAAGTCACGTCCATCTTTAGGCGGTAACTCATAAATACGTGGGTGTGCTGCATTATCTTCACTAAAATCAATAGCAGCTTTTTCCAACGAAATTCTTTTAGCCATGGTAAAATCCTCCTGAAAGTTATTTAAAAACAATAGAAATTGTTTTAATAACATAATTTTACCATTGAAAACGTTTCCGGCAAAACATACTGCCTCTATTCTTCAAATAAAACTATTACTTCATAGATAACAAAAAACAGTATATCAATGAATGAATAACGGACATAATTGTTTTAAAAAACAACTATAAATACAAGTCTAACCGAATTTTAGCTTTGATTTGTTAATTCTATTTAAAAACAATTCAAGACTTATCAAGCCTCTTTTACTATAATGATTGTAAATTCAACAAAAGTATATTCTTCACTCTAAAAATAACGAAACAAATAAAAATTATAAATCAACTTCCAAATAGATAGGCGTATGATCCTGTCTTTTTCCTGAATCAACCATTTCTGAAGATAAAATCTGATTTGCCAAACGCTCGCTAACGATAAAATAATCGATTCTCCATCCTGAATTATTGATTTTGCTGGTCTTCACACGTTGTGCCCACCAAGAATAATTCCCTTCAGCATTACCATGAATATGACGGAATGTGTCAGAGAAACCATTATTTAAGAGTTCAGTGAAGCCAGCGCGTTCTTCATCTGTAAAGCCAGCTGAAAAATGATTTCTATCAGGATGTGCCAAATCAATTTCTTGATGGGCAACATTGTAATCGCCAGAAGCAATCACAGGTTTTTGTTTATCTAAAGTAATTAAATACTCTCTATACTTTTCATCCCAAACTTGTCGTTTTTCCAAGCGGTCCAGATTACTGCCAGCATTGGGTGTATATACTTGCGTGACAAAACAATTTTCAAGCTCCAGTGTAATGATGCGTCCTTCTTCATCCAACGTATCCGGAGCGCCAATTTTTGGAAAAGTGACGGTTGGCTGCAGGTTATTTTTATATAAAAACATCGTTCCAGCATAAGATTTACGGGCAGGTTCTTCTGAACTGCGCCAAGTAATTTTATAATCTGGCAGCCTTTCAGCTAGAATATCTATATGCTTTTGGGTGGGTCCTTTAGCAGATAATTTAGTTTCTTGAATGGCGATAACGTCTGCATCATATTCACCAATCGTATCTAAAACTTCTCTTGATAATTGAGCTCGACTCGAGTCGCTTGTTAAAGCAGCATTTAAAGAATCAATATTCCACGAAATTAATTTCACGATTTTTCTCCCCTGTATATAAATTTAAATATTTCTATTTAACTATAACACTAAAGCCGCTCATCAATCCATTAAGTGTTGAATAGAAGTTAATGTTTCTTTTTCGATTCGCTTTTTCGTTCTTCGGCTAACTCTTCAATCAATTCATCTTTTGCCTGATAGATATTATCGTCTCCAAAATCAGTGATTTCAGTCGTACCAATATGATATTTTCCTGCTACATCGCCATAATATTTGTTATAACGTAATTTGAATTTTTGGAAAATATAATTCACGATAACTCTTAAAATAGCATAAATTGGGACGCCAAAAACGAGTCCGAACAATCCTAGTAAATCTCCCATGATCAACAAAATAATAATAATCGTCAGTGGGTGAATATTTAACTGTCTTCCCATAATGTTGGGCTCAACAAAATTTCCTTCAACAAATTGGACCACAATCCATACAGCAATCAGCAAAAGCACTTCCGTCCATGAAGTAAGTACCGCAATAATAAATGCCGGAATAAACGTTAAAGTAGGACCAATATAAGGAACAAGAGACAATATTCCTCCGGCAAGACCTAAAATACCACTATAATCCAGATCTATAATAGTAAAGCCTATAAATATCATCACACCGTTTGACACTGCAATCGCTAGTTGTCCTTTTATATACGAACCTACTTTGACGTTGATTTCGGTCGCTACACGGATCAAATCAGCACGCCATTTAGGGGGAGTTACGGCTAATACGCCATTAGTAAATTTTTCGGCATCTTTTAATAAGAAAAACAAAATAATCGGCGCAACCACAATCGTCATAACCACACTAGTAATCCCTGTCACAACTGATGAGAACCGAGTCAGGCCTTCTGATACGTAATTTCCTATATCTGAACTGAAACTATCTACAAAGCCTTCTACTTGAGAAATAACGTTATCCGCTATTTCATTGCCAGAAAAATCATCGACAAATGCGATAACAGAATTAACGAAGTTATCCATAAAGACAGGAAAAGTTTCTACTAAATTCGAAATTTGGTTCTCTAATAACGGGATAACAAGAACAATACCACCTGCCAGCAGCAAAATTACACTTATATACAGTATTGCTATTCCCCATACTCTTTTGATTTTATGTTTTTCCATAAAATCAATCGCCGGGTTAAATAAATAATACAATAACAAAGCAATAATAACTGGCATAAGAATGTTAGAAATGATGACGGCTAATGTTCCAAAAATAAAGTCCAGTTTCGTCATGGTAATGATAAAAAGACATAACAATAAACTGACAGTAATTGTGTAAAGAACATTGCTTCCGCCCAAAAACTTAATCCAACGCGTATTTTTCATTTTTTCACCTCTCATAATTAAAAACGAATGAATTTGCTTTTAGTAAAATCGTTGTTTCCACTCTCAAAAAATACAATAAGAGTATCAATTCATTCAACAAACTAAATAAAACACCCATATTATACCAAGTAACAAAAAAACCATAAGTTTCTCTATCGATATTAAAAAGAAACTTACAGTTTTAAACGTATGTTAATTCATTGCAACATTAATCATCACTTTAACAACATTTATTCTTTTATCTTTAGCCCGCGATAACGGTTAATTGCTGCGCAAAATTCTTGTTTTCTAGGTAGTGCTAAATTCCCGGGATGACCGGTATAAGGAGAAATCGCATCTAGCCCATTTTCTTCAATATATTTATAGAGCTTATCTGCAGCTTGTTCGAGGGTAACTTTTTCATCTACGATTTGTCTTTGCAGAAAATCAATCATCATCGCAATGCCATTTGTCTGGCTATCGTCAACAAGTTGTTCCAAGCCAGAAATATCAATGGGTTCTCTACCATATAAGATAGTATCTCTACCTTTAACTTTCAAACGGCTTTCTTTTCCAGATTTGGCAAAACTCTTTTTTAATGGAATTCTCGCTGGTATATCGCCAAATTGGTCATGGGATACATCTTCTCTGCGATAACCTTCCGTGTTTGCAACAGTTTTAGCCGTTTCTGTGACATCTTTTAATTGATATTCATCCATCATAAGAATTTGATCCGCTACTTCAAAATAATCACCGGAGCCACCAACAATAAGAATTGTGGAGACATCTAAAGTTTCATACAAAGGTTTTATTTTGTTCGTAAACGGCGTTATCGGTTCTTTATCCGGAGCAATTAATTTCTGCATGCGTCCGTCTCGAATCATAAAGTTAGTCGCAGAAGTATCTTCGTCAATCAGTAGCAATGAGGTATCTGCTTCTAAGGCTTCCATGACATTTGCTGCTTGGGAAGTACTCCCGCTTGCATTTTCAGTGGAAAATCGCATAGTATCCTTACCACCAGGCAGATGGTTAATAAAAGGACTAATGTTTACTTTTTCAATATTTCTGCCATCTTCCGCTCGGATTTTAACTGCATCTTGGCGAGTGACCACCAGTTCTCTACCATCACCAGCAATATGATGATATACGCCACGTTCCAAAGCTTGCAGCAATGTTGACTTCCCATGGTAACCGCCACCAACAATCAATGTAATCCCTCCAGGAATTCCCATACCGATAACAGTTCGCCCACTTGGCAATTCTATTTGCGTTTCGAAATTTTTCGGACTGGCAAAAGAAACAGCCTTTTCTAATGGTTTATCAGAAACGCCACTTTTTCGTGGCAAAATAGCACCATTCGCAACAAAACCGACGAGTCCTCTTTGGTCTAATTCGCTGCGGATAAACGATTGGTCCAGCATTAAAGTAACCTGCTCTTTCAACGCTTTCTGGTCCAGATTACGATAAAGCAAGGCCTGTTCGACTACTTCTGGGAGTACAGTTTTAAAAAGATAACTAGCTGATTTCCCTTTAATTTTCCGACCTGCCGCAGGCAACCCAACTTCAAAACGTACTTCTATATCATCCACGTTAACGACTACGGAAGTCCGCTCCAAAATTTCTTGTCCACAACGATCAATAAGGACCTTCCCATTGGTTCCGCTGTCTTTTACTTTTTTATTAGTTGCTTGAATTTTATTCCAAAATGCCCTGGTCAAAAAATCAGCGACGGCAATTCGTTTATCTTTTGTATCCAACAACTCATCAGGAATACCTGCAGTCTTACGATTGAGGATAATCCGCATTTTAGATGGTGGAGCATATGGATCGACTTGGACATGGTCAACAGCAAGCTGATACTGCGCAAACTGGTAACTTCCCTTGATCCGCTTGTACGCACCATATTTTTGACCATCTAGCGCATTTAACGTTTGACCAAGTGCTGTTGCGTTTTTCATATAAACACTCCATTTCTTTTATCATTAGATAAAGTAATATTCATTTTTTGTTGAAATATCGAATTCTCAATAAAGGATAGGATTACGTTGACGCAGTTTGAGCATAGCATAGAATTATAACAAGCGTAAAGTTAGTAAATATTAGATATACAAAGGGCATCCCCATGTAGTCAACAATCCATAGTATACTTTATAATACTTGTGACAACTTATCCTAACAAGGATATTATGGCGTTCTTGCAGCTTATTTCGCTAATCGTGATGTCAATTCTTGTTGGGGTAGCCATTGAGCAGCTATTCTCATATTGTTTAGATGAGAAAGATAAAACAACGAGTGTAAAAAAGCCTGGCCCTATCTCTAGGGTCGGGCTTTTATATTGTAATGCACTTTCAGACTACTTGCTTTGCAAATATATTATAGAACTTCAAAAAATAAATTACTGTTTTATTAACGACCAACGATGTCAGATAAGCCAAAAGATAGAAAAATCGTTTAAAAGCAGACAAGCATGGGGAATGAACTACAAATCTACTCCCCCATGTTTGGAAAGATAGGAGTCGATTCTTATTTTAACCCCTGACAAGTTGGAGATAGAGACTATTTTGTTGATTCTCTCCCCATGGTATAAAGAAGCTTTCTTTTTTATTCATCTGTCGTTAGACTCTCAATAAATTTTACACTTAGTTTTATAATAACCAACATCCTTATTTGACTACGACCATTTCTTTATTGCTATCGTTAACTCGTCAACGATACGGGAGTTTTTATATCTTTAGTACATAAGTCCATTATAAAGACTGCAATTCCATTTCTGTAGTTGGACATTTTTTTATAAAAAAACAGTAATATCTAATCTCCTACTTAAAAACAAGTTATCAATCAATTCAACAAATCCTTTCTTTGCTGGCGAATACAAAGGATTATCGGTAGACTTATACCTCCAATGAATAAAAGAATTCCTGCGTAGCACTCAACCATTGGAATTTTTGTCCATTGGTATACCTCGTTTTTTAAATAGAACGCATCTTTAAGCACACGGTTAGCAATGAAAATAAAAATAAATCCAATTGGAACAATTTTCATCAATAATGACAAATAATGAGGACTTGTTTGAGAAAGGAAAAACAAAATCCCACTATATGCCATTCCAATTAAATAAACCAGCATAATAATATTTACTAACCATTGGCTAAATGTCCAATGATAGAAAGAAACCAACAAAGTTTCGCTATCATACTCAGAAAAAAACGAATTTAAGCCGTTTGAAAAGTATTGTGTAAAATCAGTAAAAAACAATAAACTTCCAAAAAATCCTACAATACAAGTAATGAGAAGAAAGCTGGCGATCATGCCACTAGCAAATTGTGTCCAAAGCATTTTTCGTCCGCGACGACTACTCCATTGCAGTTTTTGCAACCCTAACAAACGGTCTCTCACAAAAATAGCAGGGAATAACAATGACATTAGAAGAATAGCTAGAATTAGCATATTTTCAAAATAAGAAGAAACTGTCGAAGTTAAAAAGCTAGGCATAATATTACGCCATCCATTTTCAGTAAATAAAATTGTTGAAAGCTTTCTTTGTTCTTTTTCTGTAAAGTCTTCATTAATAAAAAACTTCTTTGGTGAATCAAATATTTGCATAGAGCTGCTTAAATCTTGAAAAACTTCAATTTTGGGTACCATTGAATTTCCATTTTTATCTACCAAATTTTGTTGTAAACTATTTTTTTGTTCAGCAATTTTTTTCTCTTCGTTGTTCATTTCATCAATTTTCACTAAAGGATCGTTTTCTTCATGCCAAATTTCAAATTCAGTATAATTTTGCAATTGAAGTTGTTGCGCAGTTGAATTTTCAGAAATGATCTCATCAGCTTGTTGAACTAATGTATTATACTCTTTTTCAACTTGCTTTATTTCTCTTTCTCCAAGAGTTTGACCAAATCGATGTTGCCAGTCAGAAGCATAGTCATAGACAGTGACCAAGTCTCCATTCGGCCAAAAATCATGAAGAAAACTCAATTCCTGCTTATAGAATACAAACGTTATCAATAAGGCTACAAGAAGCAAAATAGGTCGGGCTAATTTTTTTAACTCAACAGTAACCATTTTATTTTACCTCCTTTGTTACATAAAACTTACTTGTCAAAGCTCCACCAAGGCTTAAAAATAATACATTAACCACTGCTGCAATTGTTTCTTGCCAGGGGATGGTCGTATAGGGACCCATTTCTGTAAACCAAAAACTTTGTAGTTTCCATAATGAAATAGGATGCCACATTAAAAGAGAATGCATATTCCACCAACCTAATTGATCACTAATTTGTTCTAACCCTAGCAAAACAACGTAAACAATAACAAAAACAACCAAACCTCTGAATAAATGATCTGTCCATAGTCCCACAAGAAAATTAAAACCATGACAAAATATGATCAGTAGACCTCCCAATAAAATAGACAAGATGGTATAACTCATCAGTGTCATTGGCTGCCAAGTTATAAAAGGAATTTCTAATATCTGGGGGACGTAAACATTTAAGTGAAATTGTGTAGATACACTTGTTTGCCACAATGTTCCTAAAGGATGCATATAATTAAAGGCAGTAAATGTCAAAATCGTTATCAAACCATAAAAAAGTAATGTAATAAGCAAACTTGCGACGTATTTACTTCCTTGTATTTTACGACCTGTTTTTGTCGTCAACACTGATACATCTGTTTTTGTCAATTTTTCGGAAGTACTCCCATACAGTCCTATCAATAAAGCAAAGACTAAACTTTCTCCTAAAATAGCATAGAATAATTTATTCCTTATAAAAGTAAAAAAATGTGCTGTTTCTTCTGCTGAACCCAATTCTAATGCGGTATCTTTTTCCGCGAGTTCATGTACAACTGGCGCCAATTCTTTATATTTTTTCTTTATTTTTCCAGTAGTTGACCCTTTAATTTGGAAAAAGTCAATCATCTCTTGGCCTAAGTTTTCTGTTGAGAAATTCTCAAAAATATTTCCCAATCCTGCAGTTTCTGTCATTAAACGTTGTTGTTCCCTACTAGAAGGCAGCTTGGAAAGTTTTTCTCGAAAAACGGGCGTAACTAAATGACTAGGTTTTTCTTCTGTCTCTTGGATATAATCTAAATAAGATTGATCTAACCCCGCAGTGGTAATGTAAATAGTATTTAACAATAAACTTGCAATAAAAAACAAGAGGACCATTGGTTGTTCGAGCATCTTATGTATTTCAAAGGCGATAATCCGCAGAAGCATCTGCAATCACCTCATCTCGATAAATATACAAAAATGCATCTTCTAAACTTGGGCGTACTTCCATGCTATTTTCTGGAACATACGGACTTGCGATTCTTAACAAATGCCCTTCATCGTTTTCTCTTTCACTTAAAAGTAATTGTTCCGGAGCTAATTCATGAGTCGCAGATACTTCAAAAATTTTTCCTTGCACCTCTTGAGTAATTTGTGCCGGCGCTTCACAACAATACAATTGATGATCTTTAATCATTATGATTTGCTTTGCGATTGTCTCAACATCTGAAACAATATGGGTGGATAAAATAACAATTCTATCTTGAGCAAGACGATGAATTAAATTACGAAAACGAACCCGTTCTTTGGGATCCAATCCAGCTGTGGGTTCATCCAAAATGAGTAACTCCGGTTCATTTAACATTGCTTGAGCAATGCCCACACGTTGGATCATCCCGCCTGAAAAACGTTTCATCTTCTTGTTTTTTACATCAGAAAGTGCAACCAGATCTAAAAGCTTTTCAATTTTTTCCTTAGCCTCTTTCTTGTTCATTTTTTGTAATGCAGCGATATATAATAAAAACCTTTTGGGAGAGTAATTACCATAATAACCAAAATCTTGTGGTAGATAACCTAAGATTCCCCGATAATCGGCCCCCAATTCTTTAATAGCTTGGCCGTTCCATAATATTTCGCCAGAAGTTGGAAACAAAAGAGTGGTAATCATTTTTAATAGTGTGGTTTTTCCAGCGCCGTTTGGAGAAAGCAGCCCGTAAACGCCATTTTCAAATGTTAAGGAGATATCTTCCAAAATCTGTTTATTTTGGAATTTCTTACTGACATGATTAAGCACTAGCATAAGTAATCGTTCCTTCCTTTTCTGTAAAGTAGTTGTAGCGTAATAAGCAAATAAATAAAATGAAAGACCCACAAACTATAGTTGTGACAATCGTAAGTGGTAAATAAAGCAGAAATTGAGCAATTATATCTTGTTTCCAAATAAAGAAAGCACCTACAACAAGCCATATAAGCGGCGTCACCCAATAGCTACGTCGCAACGGTATTTTATATTCTAAAAGAAGTTGAAGGTTCGCAAATAAAAATAATGAAGAAAATGATAGACTAAATAACCTAACCAATGAAATTTCTTGTCCAAGAAATTGCCAAATAAGGTAGTTACTTCCCGTCAAAATAACTAAAGATATAATACTGAATGCCAACATACGTAAAATAAGCAATTCTTTCAGAGATACTCGCAGCGTCATTTTTAGTTCAAACGTTCCCAACAATATTTCTTTCCAAATTCCTAAAAAATATAAAAGAGCATAACAAAGAGGCGAGAATATAAAAACAGAAAAATAGATTTCATCGGTAAGATTATTTGCTAGTAGATGATTTAAGTTCGGTAAATATACCAGCCCTCCCCCTACTAATAGAAGGCCTACAAGAAATAAAATATCGCCAATCCCCCAAAAAAGATAACTCAGGCCAACTTTTTGGAAATACGAGCAAAGAAACCCTCTAAATGTTACAGGCTGGAGCTTAATTTCTTTTAAAATAACATTAATGCTGTTTTCTTTTTCAGCTTGCGTTAAATGAATCTGGTTTATATTTTTATTCATACTCACGAAACTCCTCTCTAATTTTTTTAATTAAACGATAGTACTGTGCTTTAATTCGCTCTTCATTTTGTATAAGTAATGAAGCAATTTCTGGAAATGATAGCTTCCCGTAAACACGTAATTGGAAAATCTCTTGAATCTCTGGACGAAAACTCGCAACATAATGGTTAACGGCAGTCAGCAACTCTTTTTGATATAAACTTTCATCTAAATCTTTTTCATCTACCCACTCATCATCCTCAAGTTCTAGCCAAGTTATTTTTTGCTTACGACGTGCATCAATAACTTTATACGTGCCAATACGAAATAACCAAGTTCGAAATGAAGATTTATGGACATCATAAGAACTTAACCCATTAAGAGCAGCAATAAAAGCGTCCTGTGTTAGATCAAGAGCGTCATTTTTATTCCCCACTTGACGATAAAGGTAAAAATATAGGTCATCGTAATAGCGTCGAATTAATTCATCCGCAGCTTGATTCGCGCCCTTTTTTAAGATGTCATGAATTAAACGCTTATCAGTTAACACTTTTTCACTCCTTTATACTTCTCTACTCTTATATTCGAAATATATTGTTCAATCGTTGCTCTTTTATTTTTATTTTTTGGATGAAAGGAACACTATTTTCATTTTATTTATGAATAATCATGGAAAATATTGTGATAGCACAATAGATAATAATGTCATTATACATATTCTTCTGACAAAACAGGAATTCATTTCAGTAAATATAAAAAAATAAAACCTCAGAGCTCTTGGTTTTTGAAAGTTCTGAAGCTTTACTTTTTCATGTAAATTCTATGGAGTAAATCGAAAATAAGGATAATTAATCGGATTGGTTTATTCCGTTCCTCTTACCATGATACAATAACAGAAAATAATCGTTTTTATGAGTGAATTCAAAGCTAGGTCGTTCAAAAGGAATTTTTCTATGAAACCATTACACAAGAAAAGAGAACCTCTGCGTAAAAAATTAGAAACCATTCATTTGGAAGAGGCTGTTGAACAGAACATTTTAAATGCTGCAATTAATCAACTTGATAACGGAGAGACCGAGTACGCCGTTTTAAAAGATATAAAAGGACAATTTAGAAAGTTAGCTCTTAATAAAAAACTATCCCAACAGGGGCTTTCTTTATATACTGAGTTGCAGCGACCGAATTTGGATCTTGATACTGCCTTATCTTCAATGAGCTGGTTTCAATAGCCTAAGTTTAGAATTATGTCATTATATTTACAGGAAAAGGACAATCTTTGTCGTTAATATTGTCCTTTTTGTTTGCACCGGATTCTAACAATAAAATATTAATTTGGTTAGTTTGGAAAAATTTTTTTAATGGCTGTTATTATATTATGACTCAAGTTTCGCACACCAAATCTGGGAGATAAGCCTTGATATAACGGGGCAGAGTATCCACCCAGTGTTGGAGTTGACTTGTAATAAAATCTTGTAATTGGCTTCCTGATTCTTCGCTTACCGCTTGAATAATATGTACTAATTCGATAAGAGCAGCGGACCAATCGAGTTCTTTTATTTGATCGCCCAGTTCATAAAATAAGCCACCTAAGGTCCGCTCATCATTGGCACAGCGCTGCTGCCAGCTTAATAAAATATACCGTGTGAACACAATGGTGGTGTGACAAATTAAGGCTTGATAATGTCGCGTTTGTGTTTCTTTAGTCAGATGAAGCAATGATTTCGATGCCTTAAAAAATGTCTCGATGTCCCATCTCGCCGAGTATGTTTTGACCATTTCTTGGGAAGATAAATCCAGATCATCGGTCATAATCGCCAACCAAGCACTTTTCTTATTGTGATTTTTGACAAAAACGATTTTCACGGGATTTTTGCCGGAGCTTGGTTTCACCACAATCGAGGAAATAATCGCTTCTTGTGTATATTCTTTCGTAGATTTGGCATAAAGTTCTTCCAGCTTGTATAAACGTTGATGAAAAAGGTATTTGGTTTTTCCATTTTTCACCATCCCAATGGTGTGAATCCCCATATCGTGTAATTGGTCTATCATTTTAGGGGAAGTAAACCATTTATCCATCAACACATGGGTGGCGTAAATCCCTTGGTTCAAGGCGCGTTGAACCATCTCAAGTGCCACTTCGGGCATTTTACGACTTGATTCGTTGAATCGTTTGGCTCCTACGGTTCGTTGATCTTTTTCTGCTATTGTTTGGTTCACTTTTTTCTTACCGGATAGTAACCCGAAATCAATCGGAATGAAAGAATAGCCATCGGAGAACCCTAAAGTAAGCATACGATACCCTTTGTATCCTTGTTTGAGCGCATGATCCCAAAGACGAGCTAAGCCTGGTACCTCTTGGCTTCGATTACGATAAAACGTCGAATCATCCAAGATCAACGTCCGAATATGGGTTTTCGTATCCGTTAAAGAATGGAGCTTTTCGATGACAGACGCACTAAACCGAAGTAAAAACAGACGCCAGTTGTTATGGGGATTGTTCATCCATCGATACACGGTATCTTTTTTCATGTATTGGTCGCTTTCCCGCCCACTGAGAACTTGGTTTAAGGATTTTCCTTTAAAGACGAGGCTAAAGAGAAAAGTGAATAGAATAGCCACCGAATACCCTTTTTGCTTTTCCATATGGGCTTGTTTTAAAAATTGCGTGACTTTTAATTCAGAAAAAAGGGCTTTTATTTCATTCGGTAATTGATTTTTAATAGCTTTTAAGTGTACCATAAAGGCAAGAACTCCTTTGTTTTTGGTTTGTGGTTAAATCAATTATAAAACAAAAGGAGTTCTTTTTGTATAAAAAGGTAGGCAGTCAATATCAGGACTTTTTTCGACCTAAGAGTTGATAAGACCGTTGTTTAATATCATTTTACATGTGCGAAACTTGAGTTATGAGATAAATATTTAATATAGTTAGCGCCACATTGGACAGTCCAAAAAACCATACATAAACGCACTTTTTCTTCATTTCTGAATGATGGAAATAAAGGGAAATTATTAATTAGTTAGGTACAATCCTTCTAAAATAGCAAAAAAGAACTGCTACTTCTTATTAGAATAGTAGTAACTCTTGAGACCTTTTAAGTATAGGTTTACCCCCTAATTAACAATATAGTGCATAATTATTCACTTGGTTTAGGAAGTATTATATCATTGGTCGTTTAAATTACAATCAAAAATAGACGACTTTATTTTTTTACACAAAGATCCAACGGGTTATTTTTAACGTTTTCGAAAAAAAATAAAAACTTCATCGTTATGTAGACCATTTATGTATTCTGCTATCATGTGGGACTTATTAGCGGATATATTCAGTAATTGTCTATTTCAAAAATCCAATTTGCATATTTATGCTTTTATTAAAATAACGTTAGGCGCCGCGCTGCAAGCTGTTAATTGAGTTCATCTCAATTTTATAAGACCAATGAAATTTTATTACCATAAAAGCCTTCTCAATTGTTGTTCTATCCTCAGTCTGTTAAGCTTGTTTTATAGTAGTTTATGTAGTAGCTACTGACAGTTTGATGGATGCAACTACTCATATAACAAAATGGAGGGATTATTTTGCGTTTAAAAAATCATAAAGTTATCTCGTTGGTCGATCATGATTTTGATGATTTAGAACTATGGTACCCTGTTCTTCGTTTACGCGAAGAAGGAGCTCAAGTAGACTTAGTTGGACAAGAAGCAAACCAAACGTATATTGGAAAAAATGGTGTACCGGCTGAATCTGATTATGCCTTTTCCGATGTGAATCCAGAAGAATACGATGCGGTTATAGTGCCCGGCGGATGGGCGCCAGATAAACTTCGCCGTTTCCCAGAGGTTAAAAACATCGTAAAACATATGAAAGATAACAACAAAGCCATTGGTGAAATTTGCCATGCTGGTTGGGTACTCATTTCCGCCGGTATTTTAGAAGGAAAAACTGTAACCAGCACGCCTGGGATTAAAGATGATATGGCAAATGCTGGTGCAACGTGGGTTAATGAACCCGTTGTTACCGATGGTCAGCTTGTTTCAAGCAGAAGACCACCTGATTTACCAGATTACTTGCCTGAGCTCATTACAGTAATGGAAAAATATCATCGATAAGAATGTTATGATATTGGTTAGTAAAAGAAAAGAACCTAATAAGTAGTCGAATAAACGAAAGAACTGATGCCTCATTTGTTTCTTTCGTTTATTTGGTGATTAAAATTACTAAAGGAGTGAAGAATATGTCAGACTATACAATCCCTAAAGTATGGGAAGAAAAGCAAGAGGATAAAGAGAATAAATTGGGGAATCAACCGGTAGCCGGAAGCCGTTTTGAACAAAAACTTCCGGCAGGAGGACAACCGCTGCAAGTCTATTCATTAGGTACTCCCAATGGAATCAAAGTAACCATCATGTTAGAAGAATTAAAAGAAGCTGGCGTTGACGCTAAATATGATTTATTTAAAATCGCTATTGGAGAAGGCGACCAATTCGGTAGTGACTTTGTTAAAATCAATCCGAACTCTAAAATACCAGCTATGGTAGACTACTCCCACGATGAACCCATTCGGGTATTTGAATCAGTATCTATCTTATTATATTTAGCTGAAAAGTTTGAAAAATTCATGCCCACTTCACTTGCTGAACGAACAGAACTTATGAATTGGTTGTTCTGGCAAACAGGCGCTGCGCCTTTTGTAGGTGGCGGTTTTGGACACTTTTACCATTATGCCCCATTTGCCCAAGAGTATCCGATCGATCGTTATACAATGGAAACAAAACGTCAGCTTGATTTACTTGATAAACATTTAGCAAACAAAAACTTCATCAACGGTGATGAATACACAATTGCCGATATGGCGATCTGGCCTTGGTACGGACAACTTGTTCAAGGCGAGTTATATGGTGACGCTGCTGAATTTTTAAATGCTAAAGAGTATAAAAACGTCATCGCCTGGGCTGACCGAATTGCCAAAAGGCCTGCTGTCAAACGTGCAAAAGAAGCAGAATATAAAGATATTAACTAAAACTTGAAACCTCTTCTTACAGTCTTATCCCTTGCTGTGCAGGCATTTTCTAAAGGAAAATTAACTTGTCCCCGTCCCTTTAAGTTGATTTTGGACCGAAAAAGGGAGCTTGGCAAGGAATTGCTCGATAATGTTATTTAAAACCGTCTCATCTAAGATATATTCGTTGGCGAAAGCTTCTTGAAATAAATCCAATAACTGCATAATCGCTTCGGCCACAGAGAGCTCGGAAAGCTCATCGAGTAGTAAATAAAATAACTCGCCTATCGTGCGGTCATCTTTACTTTCCCGTTCTTGAACGGCTAAAATCATATAAGCAACCGCAACGAGCGTCGTATGAGCGAAAATGCCATCGTAGGAAAGGCCTTGATATTTGGCCAATTTCAAATATTGCTTACACATTTTGAAGTAAATTTCAATGTTCCAGCGTCTAGAATAAAGCTGAATGATCTCGTCTTCGGTCAGGGCTGTATCTGTGGAAGCCAAAACGAGGTACTCATTGCGTTTATTGCGATTTCGAATATAGACTAGTTTTATCGGCAATCCCTCGTTGTCAACCAGGGCTTCCACTTGGACGCTTAGGAGATAACGTGAGCGGCCGCGACGTTTTTTATTGGCTTGAAAGATTTGTTTGACATCCATCATTTGTCCTTGGTAACGATAATACACCTTCTTTGAACGTTTGATCATGGCGACGCAGTGGCATTGCAAGGTGCGAATCTCTTGAAACATTTTAGGGCTCGAAAACCAGGTATCAAATAAGACATAGTCGGCTTGGACGCCTTGTTTCAGCGCCTCACGTAAGAGTTCTACCGTTACTTCTGTTCCTTTGCGGAAAGCCTGTGCGCGGCGTTTTCCCGCGTTTGTCCGTTGGTCCCCCAAGGGGTTATTTGATTGGATTTTTCGCTTTCCTGAAAGCAGCGAAAAAGCGACAGGGATAAAGCTATTGCCGTCACTCCAGCCTAACTGTAAATAGCGAAAGCCTTTCAAATATTTCTTTTGGGCGTGATCATATTGGAGCGCTGCACATTCGACTTTTTGAGCGTTTAAGCGTGTGTACATGGAATCATCAATAATAAAGGCCGTTTTCCGACCCTGACTTGTTAGCGGACGCAAAAAAGCCAAGACCGCTTTCGCAATCAAAATCTGAAGTTTTTGCCAGTGAACCCGCGGATCGTTTAACAAATTTCGAAACGTTTTATCGGAAAAAGGAAGTTCCTCTTTTTGTTTTCGATAAGAGCGATAGGCCGATCCATTGGTAAAAATCGAAGCCAGTAGAAAAGAAAAAATAACAGAAACTGGATGCCCTTTCTTGTGCTTGGCGTTGGATTTTTTCAGCGCATCAGAAAGGCGGAAACGATGAAAAAAGTTCGATATGGAATGCGAAATTTCTCCCGAAGTTGAGTTTGTTTGTGTTATAATTGACATAGCATGAACACTCCTTGGTTAGTGGTTTTTGGTTAACTCTATTATACCAAGTTTGAGATCGTTCATGCTATTTTTTTATTTCATTTGACTGGTGTATCAATAGTTCAACGCTATTTTAGACCTTTCAAGTTTTAGATATTAAGTAATATATGAATAAAAACCCTTTATGAAGCGTGGTACTCCATGCTTCATAAAGGGTTTTTTACTAAACATTGATTTAAATGAATCATTTATTTTCAGTTCTCACAATAATAGCAAAACAAGAAAGCGCTATTATATTTTCGTTTAAATAAACCAAATAATACAGTATAATTAAATAAAATAATTACTGACTTGCTGTAATTGAAGTGCAGTTTCATTATAGTCTTGGTAGCACCTTCTACAAATCACCAAATCATTTTCACGTTGGCAGGAAGGAGTGTTGCCAATGAATTATGATGGTAAAGGGAAAGGTCTAAGTTCCTAATGAATTGTCCTTCTTTGGAAGATATCGTTAGCGTTCTATTCATAGTGAGATACTCATTAGAGATAATCGAGCTGTGGACAGATATACGAAAAAACTCTAAGAATTAAATCTTAGAGTTTAACCCCTACCATTACTATAATGATATGTGAAGGTATTGACCGTACCTTCACCTGTGCTTCTATTATAGCAAGTTTACTGTGTGAATACAATATTTTTATCTTTTTCATCGAAAAACGTTTCTCAAAGTTTCCGTTTAAATATTAAAGTGATTTGATCACCTAAATTAAAATAATTATTCATTTGCTGTAACTGAAGTGCAGTTTGTTAAAGCCTTGGCAGCAAACCTACCATTAACCACCAATAACTCAAAATCATTGGTGAGAGAGGAGTATTGCCAATGAATAGCAATGGTAACGGGGAAGGTTAATTTGCTGCTAGAGATTGTAGATAAAATAAAAAGCTATAGAGATTAAGTCCTCCCTATAGCTCACCCTTGCCATTGCTTTAACAATGTGTGAGAGTGCCACCAGCACATCTCACCTGCATTTCAATTATAGCAAGTTTTTATTTAACTGGCAATAAATTTATTCTTCTTTAACAGCGGGGATGGTCTGCATAAACCTGGATTAAAACAGGAAACCATTGAGTTTCTCCAACGTTCAGAAAATGCCAAAATCTTAATTTACAGTATAGAATGTACAAGTGAACAAAAACGTGATCTTAAAAAGAATATCAAGAATATTAATGAAAAAGGCAGTTCCTACAAACTTATTGGTTTACTTACCAGGCACTCCTTCAGTCCCAACATTATGTTCTGTTCGCAGTTTGTGGTCCGGATGCTCAAAGACATCAAACTGGACTATCTTCCTGAACCAAAAGACTATTTCAGTCCGACAGACTTAATTGAACTCGATTACTATAGAAAGTTGAAACCTATTGATGAAATAACGCTCGAAAGTTAGCTCCGTGAACAAAAAAACCTATAATATTACGGTTTCCGTTATTTAAATAACGGAAACTTTTTTACAGTTTTTATTTGCAATTCTAGTACTCCATCCAAATCAGATTCCAGTAATAACGTCTTCACCTATAGAAGGTATTTATAAATACGGAATATCTAATTATTCCTCATAACCAACATCACTCAGTATCTTTTCAACACAAAATTCCTCTGTATCCAATTCATCAAAACAGTGCTCTGCTGAAAGGTTTAAGTAATCTTTTTCTAACCACCATTGAGAAAGTTTTTCTTCTTCAAATTTTTCTATTTTGTTGGATTGTTGAAATCTTTTTTGTGTTACTTCAAAGGGGAGGTCGAAATAGTAGCTATACGTTTGATTTTCAAAGAGATCTATAAGTCTAACGACCATTTCGTTATAAATTTTAGACGGAAGTATCCCTTCAAGAATGACAATATCACTATGATTTTTGCCAAATCGGACGATGTCTTCAATTAATTGGATTGCCAGATTGCTAGGCCTATCCTTTACTTGCAGCATTTCTATTCGAACAACGTCTTGTGAAACGAGTAGTGCTTTACCTGGCCCAAAGCGTTTTTGTAAGCAACGTGCGGTGGTTGTTTTTCCACTGCAAGAGTTTCCTCGTATAATGATTAATTTTGCTGTCATATAAATCTCCCTCAATTAACGATACTCTTTTTCTATCTCTTCATATAGTTAACTCTTACTATAGTGTTAACATTCTACTTCTCATACCTAGAAAGAAGCTTTTCCTTATGAGATAGCATAATCGTTTCTAACGATATATCATATTTATCAGCTATAACGAAAATATTGTCTAATACATCCCCTAGTTCTTCTATCAAATTTTCTAATTGTTCGTTGTGTTCAGAAGTCACTTCATCAGGTCTGTCCCGCCCAATTTCTAAGGTCCGAATCGCACGGCTTACTTCGCCGACTTCCTCAGAAAGAAAGTTAGCACGTATAAAAGAATCATATTGATACCAGTTTCTCTTTTTGTAAAATTCACTAATAAATGTTTGATACTCACGAATATCCAAATGAACACCTGCTTTTTACTTTTTTATAATATTAATTTTCTACTATGATATACTATTTTTAATATAATTGAAAAGGAGTTTTATATTTAGTCCGTTAGCGGTTCGGTTATAAAGGTATGTTTTACATAATCTTACAAGCATACAACACCATGCACCAGAAACACGAAGGGGAGGTAGAACACGAATTGACTTCCCCGGCTTGAAAAGATAGGAGGGTAACATCTGAACTTACTCTAGTTTCCCTAATTTCTAGAGTCCCTTTTTGAATCCTACTCTAGTTTCCCTAATTTCTAGAGCCCCTTTTCAAATCCTACTCTAGTTTTTCTAATTTCTAGAGTCCCTTTTCGAACCCTACTCTAGTTTTCCTGCTTTCTAGAGCTACTTTCGAGAAATGTTCTCTACCTTTTGGAAAATAGGGTCGTTGCCATTAGTAGCTGTCACGGTCTAATCATAAATAGCAACTTTTTTCCTTCACCACTATCACTATAAACCTCAATAAATTTTACACTTAGTAAAATACTCGACTAATAAGACCAACTGTTGTCATTAAAAAACCACTTGACCTTTACGCTACGTAAACCTCTATAGTGAGGATTGAAAGGAGGGAAAACGATGGAATATACCATCAAACAAGTCGCTGATATGGCTAACATCAGCACACGGACACTGCGTTATTATGATCAGATTGCTTTATTAACGCCGGCGAATATTTCAGATGCAGGGTATCGTCTTTATAGCGAAGAAGAAATCGATCGATTGCAACAAATTCTTCTTTATCGGTCTTTAGGAATCAAACTAACCCAGATTCAATCCATACTAGATGATCCTGAGTTTCATACGCTGGCTGCATTAGAAGAGCACCAGCAGAATCTAGAAACAGAAAAAGACAAAATTAACCAATTGTTAGCTACTGTGAAAAAAACCATTCAATATACGAAAGGGGAGATTACCATGACAGCCGAAGAAAAATTTGAAGGATTTAAAAAAGAGCGTTTAGACGAAAATGAAAAACTGTACGGAGAAGAGATTAGAAAAAAATATGGTGAGGAATCGATTGAAAAGTCGAATGAAAAATTTATGAATCTTAGTAAAGAAGATTATCAAAAAATGCAAGAACTAGAAGATAAGTTATTTATCCGCTTGGACAAACTAGCAGAAACAAGAGATTTAGAAACGTCAGTAGCAAAAGAAGTATACGAACTTCATAAGCAATGGCTTCTATATTCTTGGCCGAACTATTCAGCCGAAACACACAAAGGCTTAGTCCAAATGTATGTTGCTGACGTTCGCTTTGCCAATTATTACAACGATCGCGCAGGAAAAGAAGTTGCTTCATTATTACGTGATGCAGTTATTAAGTATGCTAAGTAATAATAATAAAACGTCACTAACCTCCTTATTAAGTAAAGGTCGATAGTGACGTTTTTCTTTACAATGTTAATTTTTTCCACTTCCGAATTTTCGGACGAAAATTTGTAAAAGGAGCTACTGTATTAATGTGCACCCATTTCCAGACGGGCCACTCAGCTTTCGTGGTAGCCCATTTTCTTTGTTTAGGCTCAAAAAGTTCTTGATCTGTTAGTGTTTCCAGCCATGCATCTAGTTCATCAATAGCCGTGCTTAGCTGTTCTAGCTGTTCTGCTAAAGTATACTTCCCATAAGTAGCATAAAAAGATTGATATAGTCCTCCTAGATTATTCCACTTGTAACCTTCTGCAGGTGTCTGTACATCTATTCCTTGTTGTTCTTTTTGATCCCAATTTAATAACAAATTGATCCAACCTAATTGATAAGACAAATTTTCCGATGGTGTCCTATCAACCTCTTCAATTCGTTTACCTCGCAACTCTTCTGGTATCTCTTCGAATTCAGCAATATATTTTTGATACTTATCATGAATCGTATCTAACAGTTCTTGTTTATCTTTATACTGTTTCATCTAGACTCCCTTTCTTATTCGGATCAGTTTCTTTTTCTTTGGTAAGTTGGATAACAGTGCCAAATGGATCTTGCAAAATCGCATAAAAATCGGCAAATTCGTTTTCTAAAGGTTCTTGGATGATTTTTACATCTGCTTCTTAGGAAGCTTTTTTATAGATTTTTCTAACCATCATTAAATCTTGTGACAGAAAACTAAAGGAGACCTGATTGCCTTGTGTAAATTTCATTTTCTCATAAATCGGGTTATCCGCAATTTGTAACTGTATCCCGCCAATTTGCACAATAGAATGAGAAATAAAATTCTCCCGGCCTTTTGGCAAAGACATCGCTGGATTCAATTGTTCTTTAAATTCCTTATTATTGATTTTAAATAACAATTCTCCGTCAAAAACTCTTTGATAAAATGAAATTGCCTCTTCTGCTTGCCCATTCAACGATAAAAATACCGCAAATTCTAATTCTTTCATGATATTCGACCTCCCTTTTTGTTACAATGATTGTAGCATTAAAGGTGTCAATACCTGAAACCATTGGAGGATAGGATGAAAAAATCTGAACGAATCAATCAAGAACTTTTCTTTTTTAACGAATATAAAGAATTTAATCTAGCGGATTTAATGAATACTTTTAATATTTCTAAAAGCACAGCGCTTCGTGATATTGAAGAGCTCGAACGCTTAGGAGTCCCTCTTTATGTAGATAGCGGTCGTTATGGTGGATATAAAATACTAAATAATTCACTTTTACCGCCAATCTATTTTAATGAAAAAGAAATTTTTGCCATCTTTTTTTCTTTACAATTGCTTAAATCAATTATTGATTCCCCCTTTGAGCATTCTTACGAACAAATTAGAGAAAAACTTTTGCAAACATTTGATGACAAAAAACAGCAACAAATCACTCAGGCAATGGAAAGCGTCCGCTACGAAGGCATTACACAAATCGTTGCAGCAGATAATTTAGAAACACTATTTAGCAGTATTCTAAAAAAACAAATTGTTACATTTAATTATACCCGCTATGAAAATGTCAAAAAAAAATTTTTACCAATTCGCTTAGTTATCATCGATGGCTTTTGGTATTGCAGCGGGTTAGACTTGGACAAAAATGCATGGCGTACCTATCGCTGTGAATTTATTGAAATACTAGAGATAGCAAAAAATAACACTATTAAATTAACTAATGAAGAAATACAAACCTCGCTTTTAGCCCAGCAAGAAAGCTATAGGGACATCGATTTTAAAGTAAAAACCACTTTACTAGGCAAAGAGTATTTTTTAAAACATCAATTTTCGAATATGCAATTAATAGAAACAGCTTCTGCTATTTATATCGTGGGAAAAATAAACAAAAGTGAAATAAATTTTCTGGCAAACTATCTACTTGGTTTCGGCGAGCAAATACAAATTTTAGAGCCGAATAGATTAAAAAAAGAATACCTCAGCTTACTTGAGCGTATGTTCACTAAAAACAATGGTAACTAACAACCGCTTTAAATTCTTTATTTGATACTAGAGACTGATCCAAATGAAATTCAGTTGCGATATAATTGAAATCAATAAATGAAACAGGCCGAAAGTACTTTACCACGGAAAATTTTTCTAGCTAAAACTGTTGTATCGATTAGGAAAATAGTCGTTTAATGAGAAAGAGGGCAATAATTATGGCAAACAATACTACCTACCAAACATTGAATTGGAGGCTCATCGCAACACTTTCTATCGTCGCACTAGCACGACCTTTAATGAGTATCTTGGGGATATCAGACGCGCTAGGCAAACCTGCAGCAAGTATAACCGCAACAATACTCATTACTATCGTTTGGGTTGCCACTGTATATTTCAAACAGGTTTCACAACCTATACTCACATTGGTTTTTGTTGGAATTGGTTACGCTATACTAGCTATACTTATTAGCGGCATCCTATCACCTATTTTAACTGGACATTTGCAAGGCCCACTAGCAAATCCATTTGCTATTATTAGTATATTAATGACAAATGTAGTATGGGGGCTAGTTGCCGGGTTAATCGTTATTACGCTTAATAGATTTAAGCAAAGGTAAAACAAGAACTTGTTTTATGAAACCTCTCGTGATTAAAACCGCGGGAGGTTTCAATATGTCAAACAAGATAGGAATGGTTGAATTTTTTTAATCCATCTTTACCATACTGGTATACTTGATTTTTTTGTTGTGTCTGCAATAACTTCTTTGACTTCATCTGTCTGATAGTAATCCACGACCGTTTGATATAATTCGTTATCTGTTTCATCTTCACGAGCCGCGATCACGTTGTAATATGGTTGGGAAGACTCCGCTACTGGTTCCAAGAAAATTGCATCTTCTGTTGGTATAAAGTCGGCGTCGACTGCTACGTTATTATTGACGCAAGCAATGTCCACGTCCCCCAGCGCGCGAATTGTCTGATTCGCATCCAACTCTTCAAATTGCAGATTTTTTGGGTTATCAGTAATATCATTTGTAGTAGGCATATTCCCTTTGTCTTCATCCAATTCAATTAAATCTGCTTGCTGCAACAACAGTAAAGCTCGGCTTTCATTCGAGACATCATTAGGAATCGCCACTTTTGCGCCATCTTCCAGATCTTCTACATCTTCAATTTTGTCCGAAAAAATACCTAATGGATTTAACGTTGTATAAGCAATCGTTGTATTGTTAAACCCGCCTTCTTCGTTAACTTCATCCATAAAAATTTCCGTCAAAGAAGAATGCAGATCAATCGAGCCATCTTCCAAAGCCGTGATTGGTCCACGGTAATCGGTAAATGTGACAATTTCTAGATCAATATTTTCCTTCTCCTCCAATTCTTCTTGGACGTATTCCCAAGCTTCATTATTTTCACCTACGACGCCTAACCTGACTGTTTCTGGTTCTTCAGAATTACCACTTGCTGCGTCGCTTCCAGATCCACAAGCACTTAATAGAGCCACCGTCCCAATAGTTAAAAAACTTGCTACTACTTTTTTCCACCCTTTATTCATATCCATCTCCTCCTAATTTTTTTCTTTATATAAACAAAAAAAGCCCTTTTACCAACAATTTAATGTTGATAAAAGGACGAGTTATCGTGGTACCACCTTTGTTTAGAAGTTTCCTTCTCTTATTCCGACAAATTGTACTATCGGTGCCCTTTTTTAACGAATAGACTTAATCCGAAACTGTTTACTTATCAACAGTTTTTCTCAGAGACCATTTTCAACTCTTCCAACAGATCTTTTTCACCAACCAAGATCTCTCTAAATATTTTCCAAGTCTACTTTTCTCTTCGCAGAATTTTTGTATTTTTCTGAATGTTACCGGAATTAGATGAAACTGTCAAGTCCGCGATGAAAAAATTTTAGTTACATTGTCGCTTGTTATTTTTTTATAACTAATAGCACAAGCGTCCTCATAGTTCTTCTACTTTTTCAGAAAGCAGCGGTGTATCCTGAACAATCGTTTGTGCCAATGTCGAATCTGAAACTGCTTGTTGTACCGGAAAAATCGGAATAAACGCGACAAGATTTAGTAATATAAAAATAACTAAATATCCCTTTACAGCACCAAATGCGCCACCCAACCAACGATTCACCATACCTAACAAAGGTAAATTTGCTAAAAAGTCAAAAGCTGAGCCTACAATATTCCATAAGAATCTTATGCCGATAAACAAAATTAAAAAAGCAATGGCTTGATAATAAAAGTTTTCCACATTACCGCCACTTGAACCAAGATAAGGAATCCATCTTAAATATGGAGCAAAATTATCAAAATATAAATAAGCAGCAGCTAGTGCAACAATAAATCCTGTTAAATCAACAATTTGAAAAACTAAGCCTCTCCTTAAACCAGTAAAAAAGCCACTAACTAAAACAAGTAAAATAATCAATGTTAGTATCATCTTATTTTCTTCCTTTCGCAGATTGTAGTGAAATTATTTGTCACTCATTAAAAGTAAACTATCATTCTTTAACTTGTTAAAATAATAACTATCTATTACATTCACTATTCCCAACTGCATTTTTTGTTTCAATCTCTATTCTACATATGAATGTCAGTTCTATGTCCTAAGTGTAAAATTTATTGAGGTTATCCCTAGACGAATAAAAAAGAAACCGTTACTCTATTCATTGGGCTTACAGGCACTAATGAATAAAGGCGGTTTCTTATGGAATCTATTGTAACAGATTTAGTTGAAGTAATGAAGAAGGAAACGAATTTTTTAGCAAGGGAAAAAGCCATGATGGTCTTTTTTGCCCAACTCCTAGCGACGATAACACAACTTGCTTTTCAAATTCTCGATGAAGAAGTTTCGACCCAATGCAAGAAGGAAGGCTTTCAAGTGGATCGTAAAAGTGAACGAACGGTGACTTTTTTATTTGGCACCGTGACCTATGTTCGCCGCCGAATGAAAAATCAAGCCAATGAAATTCGTTATCCTTTGGATGAATTTCTAGGGATTCGAAAGAGCTTCCGTTATAGTTCTCTTGTGCTACGCAACGTTTCTCAATTGGGGTCCATCATGGTCTATCGTCACGTTTCCCAAGCGATTGATTGTTTGACTTCTTGGCGTATGAGCCACCAAAATGTGCAACAACTGGTGGTCAAAACCGGGGAACTGATTCAGACGCGAAGTACTCATGAAAGTCGCTACGACGGGATCATTTCTAAGAAAAAAGTGCCCTATTTATATTTAGAAGGCGACGGAGTGAAGATTGGCGGTCAGAAGAAGCAGTCGCTAGAAATCCATCGTTTTCAAGTATGTGAAGGGAGCCAGAAAGTCGGGAATCGCACGGAAATGATCGCCCCGCACTTTGTCAGTCATCTTAACCGACAACAAGCGCAAAAAGAAATAATGAACTATATTCAAGCGCATTATGATCTAACAAATACCGTTGTCGTTTCCAATAGTGATGGGGGTTCAGGCTATGAAAAAGCCGTGTTTGATGAACTTTCCTTAGGCTGTTTACGTCATGAACACTTTCGTGATCGGTATCATGTCCATCGGAAAATCAAAGAACGCCTGTCTTTTGTCCCACAACTTCAAAATCGGATGATCCAGGCGATTCAACATTATCATTGGCCAGAGGTCCAGCTTGTCTTAGATACCTCGGAAAGTTTGATCGAAGAAAAGGAAGCTGAAACCTTGGAACAATTACGCTTACTCCATCATTATCTTCAAAGAAATTGGCCGTATTTAAAACCTCGGAAAGCCCGAGGGATCATGGATTCCAAAGCTTGTATTGGCACAATCGAAAGCACCCATCGGAAGATGACCTACCGGATGAAGCGCCAAGGACGGTTGTGGACAAAAACGGGCGCGCAGGCCATGATTCGTGTCATTGATAGTTTAAGAAACCAAGAATTTGATGGTTGGTTGAACCAATATGAAGCTCTTCCTAACGACGTGGTCGCCCAGGAAAAGCGTTGGAAAGCCATGAAACGTTGGGTACAGAAAAAGCCTAACTTTCAAACGCATGAAGGGGCCTTGAAGGGGCAAATCGGCGAAGGAAAAGCCAAAAGTGCGCCCTTAGGCCAATTCGCCAAAGGGTTGGAGCAATTAATAACGACACCGAATTATATCTAATAAAAACTTGTTTTTGTTAGATATCATGAGGTCTAACCGAACGAACGTGAGGTAAAAAAATACAAAAGTGTCTGTCCCAAAGGTCATTTTTTATTCGACCTCAAAAAATTTGACACCTACTTCTATGTCAATTGCCTTGATTTTTTATGTTTTTTATAATGAATACAAGCATTATCTTAATACTTGCTGAATAATTTATATTTTTATTGAAATAGTAAAGCGATCTTAATTGCGCTTTATTTCACATAATTAACTATAAACTATTTTTCCGTCACTACTTTGGCCAGTAAAACAAATGGTCATTCCCACCATTTAATATAATTCGTTTGATCTTTTCGTTTTTGAAAGCCATGTTTTTCATAAAATTTCTGTGCATTTTCTCTTTCAAAGCCTGTCACCAAACGAATGCCCTCGCTTCCTTGATTTTTCGCCCAGTTTTGTCCAGCTTCTAATAATTGTGATGCTACACCTTGCTCTTGGTTCTTTGGTCGTACAGCTAAAGTCAAAATATTTTTCAAACTTTTGTGATAGGTGTTTTCATACTCTGCAAGATGAATATAACCGATCACTTGGTTTTCTTTTTCGTAAACAAAAATTCGATTGTTGGATAGCTGACGAATTACTTTTAATTTTTCCAGCGTTTCTTTTTCTGGAAAATCATAGCCTAAACTTTCTTTATTAATTTTTTGAATTGCTTTAGCGTCTTTTAACTCCATTGTCCGAATCACGTAGTTACCTCCTTGTTTTTAAATAAACTATCATGAAATCCTTTAATCAACTTTTTTTTGGATAAGTGTAGATAAATGATCCCAATCATCGTTAATTGTCTTTTCCAGCTTACGATTATAGAGAATGGCAGCAGGATGATAGATTGGATAAATGAAATAACTTTCTTCAGTTTCTTCGTAGGACTTATGGTTTTTTGACAGCTCATAAATCGGTTGTTGAAGAGTTTTACCATGATAATTAGAAATGGTGTAATGATTTCCCAATAATCGTTTTAACGCACTATTTCCCATTGCTACGATAATTTTAGGTTGCACAGTTTTTATTTCAAAGTCTAGTAGTGGAGCAAAAAGACGTATTTCCGTCTTATTTGGTGTACGATTCGGATAACTTTTCTTTATCTCACCCGTCTTTTTATTTTCTCTCTTCTTCACACTATAAGGTCGACTTCTAACGACACTTGTCATATAAATATCTTTTCTGTGAAGATTAATTCTCTCAAGAGCCTCATCTAAGCCTTTACCCGCTTGCCCACTAAAGGGAATTTGTGTTTTAATTTCTGTTTTGCCAGGAGCTTCAGCCACAAGCATAATTTCTGCATTTTCTGCCCCTCTACCTGGTAAAAATCCTTCTAATTGAAATTTTTGGGTTTGTTCCATAATTTCTTTTTTAAGTTCGCTCGGATATTCCATTTTAAATTACCCCTACAATTTATTTTTCACCTTTATTATTACGTTTTTTACTAACGTTGAATAGACTGCCAAATATCAGTCCTAATGCAATGCCTAAGCCAAGATTGTCAAATAAGATACCTAATGCAGCACCGATACCAAGTCCGATTCCAATTCCCATCCCTAAATCTTTATTCTTCATAAGATTCACTCCCTTGGTTGAGGTCTAATTTCTACAAGTTCTTTTGCTGTTTTACTATCTTTAGTATAACAGAAACTTATCTCAAACCAGTTTGCGAAAACTCCTTTGTATGTCAGAATATGGCCATTTCATATAATAATATAGCCATTTTTTGCTGTTGGTATTATTATATGAGGTAAAACCCTAACTGACTCTCCATATTTGAAAAAATGAGGATCGCACCTCAATCAAATTCTTTGAAAAGCGAAAAACAGAAAAAATATTTAATGAGAGTAACTGGCAAAAATTTATCCCACTAGTTGAAAGAAACAATGGTATAAAAAGAGAACAATCACATAAGAACGGCAAATTGGTGGTATAACTTACAAGTTGTCCCGCTAGTTTGTTAAAGTTATGTTCTTAAATTGAGAAAAAAGGATTAAAAAAAAATTTTGACTAAATTTATCACATAAGAAAGTGAAAATGATAGTATAAAAAAACAATTATCCCATAGAAATAGCAAACTAGTGGTATAACTTACGTTTTATCCCACTAGTTTATGAAAGTCATGGTATAATTCCAGCAAAGCGAGTCTCCTTCCGACGCGTAAAAAAGCCCTCATCTAAACAGACAAGGACCTTTTAAAATAGTCATTTATATTTTAGTGAAATTACCACCAGTTATTTGCACTTCTAAAGCTTACTGCTTGTTCCACAGAACCATAGCGATCGTTTGCGTAGTTAATCATACCTTTAGTTTGTTCTTCTACACTACCTGTGCCCCAAGATTCTTTTGTTTGACCTAATCCTTGATATCCGTTAGGGCTCACTGCGTCAGGTCTTCCGCCAGATTCTGGCATAACAATCGTATTCCACATTTCTTCGGTACCACCAGCTGCTAAGAATTGAGCCTTAGTAGAGCCATCATTAGAAACTTCAGCTTCAGCAGCTAATTCTTCTGCGTCTTCAGAAGCAGCTTGTTCTTCAGCATCTACTGTTTCTGGTTCTTCTGCTTCTTCTTGAACCGGCTGTTCTTCTACCACTGGTTCTTCAGAAACTTCTGGTTGCTCTTCAACTTGTTGTTCAGGTTGTTCTTGAACTTCTGGAGCTGGAGCTTCTTGTTGTACAGGCGCTTGTTCACTATTTCCGTCAGTTGGAATAGTTAATTCTTCGCCCACATAGATCAAGTTTTTATCTTTGATATCATTTGTTTCGGCAATTGGATCTACTAAGCTTTTATCTCCAACAAATTCCTTTGAAATTTTTCCTAATGTATCATTAGTTTGAATTGTATAAATTTCATCTGCATTTGCACTTGTTGTCCCAATTGCGAAAACAGTACCTGCTGTCAAAGCTGTTCCTAGTAATAATTTTTTAAGTTGCATGAATCAATACCTCCAAGATTTTTTAGCTATGTGGCTCATCCACGACTGTTAATTTACCACAAATTTGGGGGACGTGTGTTAAACGTAAATAACAATTCATTACATTTATAACGAAATGAAAACAAGTTGAAATATTTCAACGAGCAAATCCCCGCCAAATCAACATTTACCGGGGTTGAAAGTATTTAAATCGATCTCTTTAAGCAGTCCAAAAATTTCTATTTTTTGAGAAATTTTTCTTTACTTTAACGAAAACAGGGTATTTTTACTCATTTATAAAACTAAAAACAGTTAAATCCTTTAGTAAAGTTAAGTCTGAACCCTTTTTACATAAAAAAGCACCTCTAAGCCAATAAAATTAGCTAGAGATACTTTTCCTTATGCTTGTGTTGAACGTTCCATCAGATTGATACCAATCCCCATAAATAAGGTACCCATCAATAACAAAATGCCAACAGGTTGAAGAATATCTGTCAAAGTATATCCATTTATTATGACATCGATCATGCTCTGAATTGCATGTTTAAGAGGCATTAGTTCACCTAAAAACAATATAAATCGATTTTCTACTAAATCAATTGACCAAAAAGCTCCACCCAACATGGCCATAGAAGTCGCTATAAGTGGGATGACTACCTGTAATGACTGCGGCGACGGCACCACACTTATCAAAAAGATTCCTAATGAAACGATCGTAAAGGTAAATGACAATACAATAGCGATCATCGGCAGGTAATTTGTCCCCACATCAATCCCTAACATATTGGTTAGGATGAAAAAAGAAAGGATGATTTGCAAAAGCCCCACTAGAAAATAATGGAATAGATTTCCTAAATAGATCTGTGTTTTCTTAAGTGGCGACATGATCAAGCGATCCCAGGTTCCCGTTCGTTTTTCTCCTAAAAGATTTATTTGTAAAAATAAAATGGTAAAAATGGAAAAGTAAAATACCATTCCAATAAGCACAGTTAATTGAAACTCTGTATATGCTCTATCTAATCCGTCACCTGCCGATTCTTCAACTTCTATGAATTCTTCTACTTCAATGTCATTACGTGGAAATTCTTCTCTTACTTCTTCTAAACGATTATATTCACTAAATACTTGATGAACATGTTGATCAACGGCTTGTAAATTTTCACTTTCATGACCTACTAAGAAACGATAATTTTCTTCGTCTATTTCAAGAGCAAAGGGAATGTTATTCATACGAATATCTTCTTCCGCCGTTTCATAATCCGTTTCTTCAAAAACCATCGCTTCCTCTTTATTCAAACGATCGACCCATTCAGAGAATTCATCATTCGTTAAATTATTACTATACACGGGCACCTCCACAGAAGTAGTCATTTGAATACCGCCCATGAAGAAAACAAATAAAAATGTTAGTCCTGTAAACATCAGGATTAAAAATGGCCGTTTCATTAGCCTTTTCCATTGGAGCAAAAATACATTAAACATTTAATCTAGCCTCCTTTTAGGAAAAATGATAACGGCAATGACAAGACAAACGAGCGTAGCACCAATAACTCTGCCCATTATTGGAAGTACGTCTTGAAAACCAAACCCTTGAAAAACTTGCAAATATGAAGTCATTGCAGCCCCATTAGGCAGCCAATTCCCAATGCGTTGTAAAGTCTCCGAAAACTGATCTACTGGCGTTAAACTGCCACCAAGAAAAGCAAATATAGAAACGAATGAAGAAAAAAATCCTACAGTACTATTATCGTTTGCATATAAAGAGATAGATGTAAGTAAACTTGTTATACTTCCTATAACTAACGAATATAAGGCTGTTATATAAATGATATTCGTCCAAAAGTCGGCACCTTTGCCATCAAATATTCCAAAAAATAAGGTTGAAAAAGTAAACAAGATACTTAGCTGAACAAACGTAATTAATGTACCAGACACCATTTTACTACTCAAATAAGTTAATGGTTTAGTGCCCGACAGCATGATTCGCCCAAAGACATGTTGTTCTTTTTCTCTAAACGCCCTGCTCGCTAACGCTGGAGCAGTCGAAAGAGCAAACATTACGCCCATCCCAATTGTATAATATTGGAAAGCATCTACTGGTTCTTCTACAGAAAGTTGCGTTGTCTCTCCATAATCTCTTTTATCTTCTTCCAATTCAGCTTCGCCGTCTGTCGCAAGCGCAATGGACGTTTCTAAATTATATTCGTCGATAAAACTATGCACGACGCTTTGAAGAATACTCGAAGACATCACACCTTCACCTTGGCCTGCTACTTCTAATGTAGCCGATGGATCCTCATCAGAATAAATCGATTGCCATACCCCATAGCTGAACTCTTCTGGAATAGTGATATAGCCAGCTAGTTCATCTTCTTCCATCACTTCCTGAGCAGATTGAGCATCTTCAAACTCATGAACCACCATAAGATCTTCAAATTCTTCACCTTCCAATAGATCTATTAACATACTGGCTGGATCCGTCTCTTCAGCATTTGCTACAAGTTCTTCAACTGCCTCTTCTGGCATCCCCTCTTCTAGAAGATCATCTTCCAAACGTTTTAAATCCGCTGCAAAGTTTTGGTTGTTTATGACGCCTACATTAAAAGCAGATACGTTAAAATCACCCATTAGAATATTCCCCAAAGTAAATCCTAAGATAACAATCAAAATAAGAGGCATGAGCAAAAGCTCAATCAGATCACTTTTACTTTTGGAAAGTGATAAAAAATCTTTTTTTATTAAATTAAACATACTTTGCCACCCCTCCTAATCTCTCAGCTTACGTCCCGTTAGGTGTAGAAATACATCTTCTAACGTGGGCGTCTGAACATGGATGCCCAGAATTTTAACTTCAGTTTGCCTAGCATAATCAAATATTTCTCCGAGTAGCTGTTCTCCTTTTGCCGCAATCAAGTTATATCCCAAATCATCTTTCATAACTTGGTTTATTCCTTGTTGAGAAGATAATAAATCTGCGAACTCGTCTTTGGCTTCTTCCACTTGAATATTGATCGTTTCTTCATTAGATAAAATGCTTTTTAGCTCGCTTTTCGTACCCGAAGCGATCACATGTCCATCGTCCATAATGTATACTCGATCACACAGTTTTTCGACTTCTTCCATATAATGGCTGGTATACAAAATGGTGAGCCCTTCTTTACGATTCAATTTCCGTACCATATCTAATATATAGTTTCTAGATTGTGGATCGATCCCTACCGTCGGCTCATCCATAATCAAGATTTTAGGATTATGCATCAAGGCAACCGCCATATTGATCCGTCTTTTCATTCCTCCTGAATAATTCTCCACCGCTTCTTTTTGTCTATTTGTTAGACCGACCAGTTCTAGAATTTCTTGAATTTTGTCTTCTAACGTCTTATCGGATAATCCATAAACTTTTCCGAAGAATTGCATATTTTCATAAGCAGATAATTCTTCATATAAAGCAATCTCTTGAGGAACGACGCCTAAGTCTTTTCGTAATTCATCTGGATTTTTCAAGACGTCTTTTCCATTGTATTTAATCGATCCCTGGGTAGGCGGTAGCAAAGTCGATATCATGGAAATAGTAGTCGATTTACCGGCGCCATTAGGGCCAAGTAATCCTACTGACTCGCCATCTTCTAAGTAGAAATTCATATCTTCTACGGCTACTTTTTTCTTAAATTTTTTCTTCAAGTTTTGTACTTCTATCATTTTCATGCACTCCTTCTGGTTATTGTCTTTAACTAGGCTTCCTATTTACAGGTATCGGTTCAGCAATTTTGGAATCATACTAGAACCGTTTCTAAAAGACCTTCTGAATTATCATATGTATTTCAAGTGACTCATTCTTAAATTCTATTTTAATTATAAAAAACCAGAGACGGCTTGAATACTGTCTCTGGTCATTTATCAACATGACTTTTGTCACATTATGAAGTTTTCCAATCAAACTTAATGAAGCTATTGTTGTTGCACTTGTTCGATGACGGCTCGAGTAAATTGACTTGTGGTTGCTGTCCCTTTCAAATCGTGAGTGAAATTTTCCGGACTGCTTAATACAACGTCTAATGCATGACGAATGTTATTGCTTTCCTTTGTTTTATCTAAGTAATCTAACATCATACAACCCCCTAAAATGATAGCGGTAGGATTTGCTAGATTTTTGCCAGCAATATCTGGTGCAGAACCATGAACAGCTTCGAAAATAGCCATCTCATCACCTATATTTGCCCCCGGAACAAGTCCTAATCCACCAATGAGCCCGGCCATCTCATCGGATAAAATATCCCCATATAAATTTTCGGTTACCACGACGTCAAATTGATACGGATTAATGACCAATTGCATGGCCATATTGTCGACTAAGATTTCTTTGAATTCAATTGTTGGAAATTCAGCTGCAATTTCTCGTGCAATATCTAAAAATAAACCATCGGAAAGCTTCATAATATTTGCTTTTGTCACTACTGTTACACTTGAGCGATTATTTTCTTTAGCATACGCAAAAGCACGACGGATAATCCGCTCAGAAGATTTTCTGGTAATCACCTTTATGCTACGCATCTCATCTTCAGAAATTTTTTCTTCTATACCTGCATATAAATCTTCAGTATTTTCTCTAAATAACTCAAGTTTCGCACATGTAAAATGATATTAAACAACGGTCTTATCAACTCTTAGGTCGAAAAAAGTCCTGATATTGACTGCCTACCTTTTTATACAAAAAGAACTCCTTTTGTTTTATAATTGATTTAACCACAAACCAAAAACAAAGGAGTTCTTGCCTTTATGGTACACTTAAAAGCTATTAAAAATCAATTACCGAATGAAATAAAAGCCCTTTTTTCTGAATTAAAAGTCACGCAATTTTTAAAACAAGCCCATATGGAAAAGCAAAAAGGGTATTCGGTGGCTATTCTATTCACTTTTCTCTTTAGCCTCGTCTTTAAAGGAAAATCCTTAAACCAAGTTCTCAGTGGGCGGGAAAGCGACCAATACATGAAAAAAGATACCGTGTATCGATGGATGAACAATCCCCATAACAACTGGCGTCTGTTTTTACTTCGGTTTAGTGCGTCTGTCATCGAAAAGCTCCATTCTTTAACGGATACGAAAACCCATATTCGGACGTTGATCTTGGATGATTCGACGTTTTATCGTAATCGAAGCCAAGAGGTACCAGGCTTAGCTCGTCTTTGGGATCATGCGCTCAAACAAGGATACAAAGGGTATCGTATGCTTACTTTAGGGTTCTCCGATGGCTATTCTTTCATTCCGATTGATTTCGGGTTACTATCCGGTAAGAAAAAAGTGAACCAAACAATAGCAGAAAAAGATCAACGAACCGTAGGAGCCAAACGATTCAACGAATCAAGTCGTAAAATGCCCGAAGTGGCACTTGAGATGGTTCAACGCGCCTTGAACCAAGGGATTTACGCCACCCATGTGTTGATGGATAAATGGTTTACTTCCCTAAAATGATAGACCAATTACACGATATGGGATTCACACCATTGGGATGGTGAAAAATGGAAAAACCAAATACCTTTTTCATCAACGTTTATACAAGCTGGAAGAACTTTATGCCAAATCTACGAAAGAATATACACAAGAAGCGATTATTTCCTCGATTGTGGTGAAACCAAGCTCCGGCAAAAATCCCGTGAAAATCGTTTTTGTCAAAAATCACAATAAGAAAAGTGCTTGGTTGGCGATTATGACCGATGATCTGGATTTATCTTCCCAAGAAATGGTCAAAACATACTCGGCGAGATGGGACATCGAGACATTTTTTAAGGCATCGAAATCATTGCTTCATCTGACTAAAGAAACACAAACGCGACATTATCAAGCCTTAATTTGTCACACCACCATTGTGTTCACACGGTATATTTTATTAAGCTGGCAGCAGCGCTGTGCCAATGATGAGCGGACCTTAGGTGGCTTATTTTATGAACTGGGCGATCAAATAAAAGAACTCGATTGGTCCGCTGCTCTTATCGAATTAGTACATATTATTCAAGCGGTAAGCGAAGAATCAGGAAGCCAATTACAAGATTTTATTACAAGTCAACTCCAACACTGGGTGGATACTCTGCCCCGTTATATCAAGGCTTATCTCCCAGATTTGGTGTGCGAAACTTGAGTAAATAAGACTAAATCTAATTTTTCAAATAATGTTTCTAAGGTGCCAATAGATTGGACGGGACGGATGTTAGCATACAAATCATACTTTTTTCTTAAAGACACATTCACGCTACGAAATCCTTTACCTATAGGTGTGGTCATTGGTGCTTTCAAAGCAACTTTATTTTGTTCTAAACTTTCGTACACTTTATCTGGGATGAGCACGCCGGTTTCTTCATAAACCGCTTCGCCAGCACGGACGATATCCCAAGCAATACCTGCACCAGAAGCGTCAATAACATCCATAGCACTTTGTGCAATTTCTTCCCCAATTCCGTCTCCAGTTATCATTGTTACTTTCATTTTTTTGCCCCTTTCTTAAACATTACTATTTTTTACCACTAAACAACGCTTAAGAAAACATTGTTCTATCAGTTACACTAATTGCTGTCTAATTATGATATAGCACGATAACAGCTAGTTACATAAAGCCAATCAAACTAAGCCAGCCTGAACCAACAACCAACCAAATAAATAGGTAGATGATTCCCATAATAAAACATATTCTCCACCATTCATTCTGCGTAACATAACCTTCCCCAAAAAGCACAGCTGCAGGGCCACTAGCATAATGTGTGGTTGATCCACAAATATTGGTAATGTAGGCGAGCATCAAGGCAGCATATAGTGGCGGCGCACCAGAAGCTAAAGCGACTCCTAAAAATGCTGGATACATCGCTGTCACATGAGCCGTTAAGCTGGCAAAGAAATAATGCGTATAAAAGAAGGCTAGACAGAGTGTGATAAATATCGCTATCCAGCTCCAGCCAGTCACTGCTGTGGCAATTGCATCACTGAACCAAGGGATAAATCCTAGCTCGTTTAATTGCCCTGCCATCATAACTAAAATCGCAAACCAAATTAAAGTATTCCAAGCGCCTTTTTCTTGAGTAATATCGTTCCATTCCAAGATTTTCAATAATAGAAGTAAAGAAACAGCTATCAGCGCTACAGTTACTGCACTTAAGTCAATAAACTGTCCTGATACCCACAAGACAATAGCCAATACAAAAATCCATGTCATATTTTTCTCGTCAAAGGTCATCGGCCCCATTTCTTTTCGTTTTCCTTCAGCCCATTCGGGAGCGCCCGGCGTTTCTTTTATTTCTGGCGGGTAAATTTTAAATAAAATCAATGGGATAAGTATTAACGAAATCAGTCCCGGAGCTAAGGCTCCTAAAAACCAATTCATCCAAGTGATCTCAATGCCAAAACCAGCAGCTAACTCTTGTGCTAAGGGCTTAGTCGCACCCGCTGTTAGAAACATCGTAGCCACAATTGTATCGACATGATAAAGACAAGTGATTAAAAACGCGCCAATTTTCTTGCGAGTTCCATCATGTGGTCTTGAATCATATGTATCTGCCAAACCTTGAACGATCGGCAACATAACGCCTCCAGTTCGTGCAGTACTACTAGGAATAGCCGGTCCAACCACAATATTTACCCCTGATATAGCATACACAAGCCCTAGCGTTTTCTTGCCAAATATTTCTATTAATATATAGGCAATTCGAGTGCCTAATCCTGTTTTGATAATACCCTTGGACAAAAAGAACGCTAAAACAATTAACCAAACGCTAGTCCCCGAAAAAGCATCCAAGGCAGTCTCTGTGCTTAGCGGCCCCATAACTATCGTAATCGTTAAGCCGATTATTGCGACAGCGCCCATCGGCAATGGTTTTAAAATAATAGCTAAAATAGTTGCAATAAATATTGCTAACATATGCCATCCTTCAACTGGCACCTCTGCAGGTCTCCACGGGAAGAACCAGATAATGATTCCAATCAATATAGGAATGGATAAGTTAATAAAAAACTGTCTGTTAAATTTTGATTCTGCCATTTCTCAAACCTTCTTTCCCCTAACTTTATTAAGTTACCTAGCTATTTTTTTGCAACGTTAAAAACGTTCAAACATAGTTCATTGTTGATTGAATACAACTTTTTCATTTCATAATCTATCTTTTTAAATTACGTTCCAGTGAATAAATAGCTATTTGCGTACGATCCCGTAAATCCAGCTTATCTAAAATAATAGAAATTTGATTTTTTACCGTTCCTACGGACAAAAATAATTTTGCCGCAATTTCTTGATTATTCATTCCTTGTCCAATGCAAGCAATAATATCTAACTCTCGTTCTGTCAGTGATTCATTTATCTCTACTTTTTCTGTTTGGTCTTTCATCAAAGCAGGCATTACCTTTGCTGCGACATGGTCTTCAATAACCAATCCGCCTTCTAGTGCGCTTTTAATAGAACGGTTCAAAACTTCTGCGTCGCCATCCTTTAATAGGTAACCATTTGCTTTATATTTTAATGCTTCTAAAGCGTATTCTTCATCGTTAAATGTTGTTAGCATAAGAATAATCACATCCGGCCAACGTTCACGGATTTTCCGCCCTGCTTCTAACCCATTCATTTCAGGCATACGAATATCTAAAATGACCACATCAAAAGATTGCTTTTCACATAACTCTATTGCTTCTTTTCCATTGCTGGCTTCACCAGTCACCTGAAATTCTTCGTCTACCTCGATCATCAATTTTAATCCTTGACGAACCAGCGTTTGATCTTCAGCAAGTAAAATATTAGTCATCGTTTTTCACCTCCAAGGGAAATTGACCGATTAAATGAAGTTCTTCTCCTGACTGACTTACCGTCAATCTTCCACCAATTTCAGATAAACGTTCACGCATATTCGTCAATCCAAATCCTTCTGTAATCGTTACTTTTTCTTTCAAAGGATGGGTGACCTGGAAGCGTAAATCTCTTTGAGCAATAATTTGAAATTCTATAGCTGCTTGACGACTCAAACTATGCCGCATCATATTGGTCAGTGCTTCTTGAATCGAACGGTACAATGTAACTGATTGTTTGTTGGATAACACGATTCCCAAAACACCTGTTTTCATTGTGATGGCGACTCGAAGTTGACTCTCAGATTCTAATTTCCGTATCAATTGAATAACCGCTTGAATGCCAGCAGTGTCTTCTGTCTTAAACGTTTTTACTGCACTTCGTGTGTCTGCTAAACTATCTTGTGCAAGTGTTTTTAATTGCGCAAACGTTTTTTGGCTTTCACTGTCCTTTGCCTGCAATCTCGCTGCTTCAAGTTGCATCGTCAAAGCGGTCAAACGATGACCTACTGAATCGTGAATTTCTCTGGCGATTTGATTTCTTTCTTCTTGTCTAGTTACCTTTTCCAAGTCTCCCACCTGTCTCTTTGAAGAACGATATAAGCTATAAATTGACTCGTATTGATCTTTATACGTTTCGCTTTTAGCATCCGCTTGTTTCCAATTTATAATAGTAAAAGAAAAAAGGGCTGAACCTAGGAACGCGACAAAAGCCAGTAACCATTCTTGCTCAAGTATAGGTGCCAAAACTACGATAGCTGTTAGGTACAACAAATAAAGGTACAATGATCGGAAAGATAGATATAGACTTGCATACACGACGATGGTCCCTATTACCATCCAAAACAATAAAAAATGATCAAAAATAATTAAAACTAAAAGAGGTAATAATCCTAAATCGATTATTTTATAGGGATTTTTTAAAATCGGAATGAGGAAATAAAGAACAAAGAAAAACGCGCTAAAAAGAAAAAAATCACTTGCGACTCTTGTTGTATACGTTTCTAAAAACCATGCGGCTAACATTATAACCGAATTTATCCAAAAAAAGATTGTCCTTCCCTCCTCCTTTTAAAAACACTAATATGTACTATTTCTAGCCAAACTACAACGTTGTTTGATAAGCAATTTTTCTTTAAATGAGTGAACTAACAAACTACCTTTATCCATTTTATCAAACTTGTGGTATTTTTTCTCTCATTTTTTTGTTTGATCTGGTTGTCGTCCTATTAGCTTGCTAGCTTTGTTCGTTTTTCCTATAAATTCAATCCTAAAAAAACCTTGACTTTATTTGCAGTCCATGTGAAAATGTATACAAATAAACATTCTTCAGGGCAGGGTGTAATTCCCGACCGGCGGTAAAAGTCCGCGAACCTTACGAGGTTGATTCAGTGAAATTCTGAAACCGACAGTATAGTCTGGATGGAAGAAGGATGGATCAATAGTTTAGAGATTGGATAAGTACGATTTTTTGTGTTGTTCAATTTTTCTGGATCGATTGGTTTTTCTCAAGCCCTGCTGAATGTGCAAGGCTTTTTATTTTGCTAAAAAAGGAGAGAAATCATGATATGAAGAAAAATTCTGCCCAGAAAGTTGTCTTTGTCGCCGTTTTAGGAACCATTGCTTATTTATTGATGCTGCTGCGTTTCCCATTACCATTTATGCCGCCTTTTATGGATTTTGATTTATCAGGAATCCCGGAAATGATCGGCACATTCCTCTTAGGACCTAGTTCAGGTATTTTCATTGCTTTGCTTAAAAACCTATTGAAATTAGCAACAACCGGATCTAGTTCGATGTTTACCGGCGAAGCAATGAACTTTCTTTTGAGTGTCAGCTATTTGTTACCCGCTTGGTTATTTTATCGAAAACAAAAAACAAAAAAAGATGCTATTATTGGGATGATCATCGGTACATTCGTCGCAACAGTTGTAGCTTGTTTGGCCAATATCTACGTAATCCTTCCATTTTATGGGGAACTGTACAATTTACCGATGGATGAAATTGTTGCCATGACTGAATCCGTTAACCCTTACGTAAACAGTGTCTCTAGACTAGTTGTCATCGGCATCGCCCCCTTCAATCTTATAAAAAATGGGGTTACAACCATACTGATTGCCCTCTCCTTAGATCGTTTAAAGAAAATATTTAAAAGGCGGGTGAAAAGTTAATGGAATTCCAAGAAGCCGTAAATATTTGTTTCAAAAAACTCGGGGAAAAGAAAATCATGGCCTTAGCTAGTAGCGTGGAAGATCAAGTAATGATTCGCAATGTCAGCTGTATTATTAAAGATCGCCGGATATTCTTTAAAACCGACAGAAACTTTCGCAAGACAAAACAACTACTCACCAACCCTAATGTGGCCATCTGTTATAACGGCGTACAAATTGAAGGCACAGCACTTGTGCATGGAGCGGTTGTGCAACCAAAGAATCAATTTTTCCAAGAATTATACGAAGCCTATTGGAAGTATAGTTTCACTTCATACGCTCATAAAAAAGATGAAATTCTAGTTGAAATCTATCCGAAAGTCATCGAAATTTGGGATCAAGACGAACAAAATAATGGATTTCAGATTTTAATTGATATAAAGGGAAAGGATGCCAAAGTTTTTGAGTATGATTAATGATAGACATTGGGTATTCTCATAAACTACGAAACCTTCAACGTCCCAAATATAATTATCCCTGTTATAAATTAAGCTACTAAAAAAGTCGAAGTCCAATATTGGGTTTCGGCTTTTATTATGTATTAGAAAAAATAGCAAGTTCACACTCCAAGTATAGATAGGATCATCAAAATAATCCCCAAAATAGCTAATACGAACAAAAGACCATAAAAAAATTCAAGGTATTTAAACTTACCTTTTATTTTTTTTGCTTTTCTAAATTTAAAAAAGAAATATGCGTCTATAAACAAGAGCACAACAAATACGCCTAAAATTAGGAAATCAGGTAACATTAAGCATTAATACTCCTTTCATTTGCGTTATATTATAAAATATCACAAATAAACCTAGATACTTTTCACCTATTTTACTTTTCTATATAAATACCAATTGAACAAAAGCCCTGCTATCATAAGTGCTCCGCCGATCCAATTAAAGGTTTTGAACTGATACAACATAAATGCAGCAAAAATAATTAACGAAATAAAAATAATATCAACAAGTTTCTTAAACATTTAATGTCAACCCCTCCAAGCATCCATATTATGTTAGTCCACACGACGATTCACTCAAGCATATCATAATGACTGCTTTAAAAAAAAGACCGGGAAGTAATTTCCCAGTCTCAATTAGTGTCAACTTCTGTATCAACTATATGATAGTAAGCATAAGACGTCAGCAAGTATACAGAAAAATAGCCCTTATCCCAATAAGATAAGAACACTTCTAAAATTTACTGCTTTATCTACAAAATCAATACAGCAAGATATGTTTATAGTCTATTTAAAAAATATGCGTTCATAAAATTGTTAGTAACTTTGAGTGGAGCTCAATCCTTTGTTTAAGATATAAATAGATAAAATAAAGACACTTTCCTATTTTAGAAAGTGTCTTTATCTACATACTATCTTATTTGATGAAAAATATACTAGTTTTAAATTTAAGCAATGTGCTTAGTTATCAACTGCATTTTTCATTAAATTGATAGTAAGCTTATGCAGTTACCCATTGGCTAGCGCCAACTTCATTATATAATTTTTGAGCTGCTGCGTCTTGAACTTCTTCAGGTGCTTCTGCAGGAGAAGTACCTTGGTATTCAGGCGATACTACAGAGTCCCATGTAGGTTGTAAGAATTGATATTTACCTGCCGCACCTGATGATGGATTAATCGCACTAGTATCTCCACCAGATTCACGTTGAGCAATTTGTTTCAAATGATCGTTCACTTCAACTGATGAATCGCTAGAAGCTTCAGCTTCTGGAGCTGGTGCTTCTTCTTCAGCTGCTGGTTGTGCTTCTTCAACCGGTTGTTCTTGTGCTTCTGGTTGTTCTTCAACTGGCTCTTGTTGTTCAGGTTGTTCTTGAACTTCTGGAGCCGGAGCTGGTGCTTCTTGTTGTACAGGCGCTTGTTCACTATCGCCGTCAGTTGGAATAGTTAATTCTTCGCCTATATAGATCATGTTTTTATCTTTAATGTCATTTGCTTCGACAATCGAATCTACCAAGCTTTTATCTCCAACAAATTGTTTTGAAATTTTTGCTAATGTATCATCTGATTGAATTGTATAAATTTCATCCGCGTTTGCACTAGTCGTACCAATTGCAAAAACAGTACCTGCTGTTAATGCTGTTCCTAGTAATAGCTTCTTAAGTTTCATGAGTTAATACCTCCAAGATTTTTTAACTTATGTGGCTTTGCCAACCACGATAGTTAATTTAACATACATAGAGGCTTTGTGTGTTAAAGTGAAATAACAATTCATTACTTTTATGACAAAGCGAAAACATTTTGAAAAATTCAATTGTCCAATTCTAGTTAAAAAGCGACCAAAGCCCCTCAATATAGGATTTTTCTTCGACGCTTTTTCTTACTAAAAAACTTGCCAATATCTCTTGATTCATAAAATTTTTGGTTGACTTCTTAAAAAAAGGGGTTGAAAAGCAAGAATTACATGTTTATTTTGTCCAAAAAACCCTCCTCATTATCTGAGAAGGGAACTTTTTAAATTTCACCTTGGCTTTTTTGTCCTTCTTGCCAACGCGCCTTATTAGCATCTGGTAAGGTGATTTTACTTGTATGCGACCATTCATCCGGCTGTTGTGTATATGTCTCAAAGTCAATTGATTGAATCAACCATTCTTCTGCTCCTTGGTCAAATTGCATCGTAACTACCGCATTATTTGAAGCATTCGTTATCTCTTCAGTTTTTTTATCTGCAGTCTTTGCCTCGACAGACAAACTAGTATCTGTATAAAGATCAAAGATTGCTGTAGGTTCATCGTCACTACCCTCAATTTTGAGTGATTCGCTGTTCATAATAAACTCTTGAAAGGTTTGCTCCACTGATTCAACATAGGGGCGAAGGCCATCGAATGTTTGCTGTAATGTGGCCTTTGTCTTATCTTCTGCGCCAGTAACTTCACTAAAGTCTAAATTATTTTGGATCCCTTGGTTCATTGAACTATAATACGAAACCACCTGATTTAACAGTTTCTCTTGAAAAGTTGTATCTGCAATAAACGCCTCTTTTTCTTCTAAAGTAAACGTTTGGTTTTCGCTAGTTAACTTTGCTTTATGGTCTTGTTGTAAATCTCCATAAACGGGACTATTAATAGCATAAGACATTGAATAATCCGCACCAATTAATGGACCCACTTTTGCATTTTCAGTCGTCAATAAATGGTTGCCTACAGAAATAGTTGCTTCCGTATTATCTTCAGTTTCAAGCGTCAAATAACGTGGACGAGGCACGAATTTAGTTGGAGTAAACCAACCATCTTGCCCCATTTGTTCAAATACAGTCTTACTATTTGTATATTTTCTAATTTCATTTTCTTTATTTTTTTCAGGGAAGCTTTCAGCAAAAATCAAAAAGGTCTCTTTATTTAATGTTTTACCATCATTAAATGACGGCGAGATTTCATGAAATTTTTCATAGTCTTTTTGAGCAATTGCCTCGGTTAAAAGTTTCATTTGATGTTTAGTCGAATTTTGCCAATAAACAGCACCTAAAACAACCACCAGTATAAACAAAAATACACCAACAACTAAAATTATTTTGTTTATTTTACTACTCACGTAACCCTCCCATAAAACTTGCCTCTAATTCTTTATAGTCGTAGTTGTCATTTGAATCAGAAGTATCGACTGTCCATTGTTCCTCTTCTTTAGTTAAGTTCAATTTATAACCGTTGCCGTCCATATATTCTGGTTGGCTTACATCTTCATCACCAAATTTTTCTGGTAATTTTTGTAGTATATATTTTTCTGCATCTTGTTGTGCTTTTTCATAGTCTGAGTATTTGCCTTCATTTTCGTCAACAAATTGATCGCCAATTGAATCAAAATCGATCTTATTAAAATCAATCACTTCAGGTTTTACATAAACCGTTGCTTGGTTAGGAGACAAAGAGGCAATATCATATTCCACATTGGCTTTTTCTTGGTTGGCTTTTTCAAAAGCCTCCACTGCTTTTTGTAATTCGCCCGCCGAAGGGGAATAGGCATAAAATTCTTTTTTCAATGCATCAGAAAAAATTTGGTTAAAGTTTTGATGTTCATCATTTGTATCATTCCCCAATTCAGCAGCGTCTTCTTCATCTGAATCTTCTGTATTTTCTTGAGCTAAAAAGACTTGAGACACGTACTGCTCAGATAATGTTTCTAATTCTTCTGAAGCGTCCTTATACTTTGAAGCATCCACATCAATCTCCACTTCATCTTGATCCTCTGAATCTTCTGCCAATACAGGTGTGTAATGTAATTCGTATTTTTTATCTTTATCTACTTTAAATACGACATAACCCGAGACATTTTTTCCACCTGATAAGTTTGTATTATTCAGCATTTCAAAATTTTCATCATCTGTATAAACATCAGCGTTGGCAATCTTATTGTCATCTTCATCATAAAGCGTTAGATCACCGCTGGATACTTGCATAGTATCTTTCGTATTATTTTTGATAGCTACGTCTAAAGCAAGATAGCCTTCATTTTCTCCTACGCTTTCGCCTTCTTGTAAAACATAGTCCCCTTGATTAACTTTGATGGTTGCGTCTTCTGTTTGCGCTTCTGACTCATTATTGCTCCCACCACCGTTTCCGCCATTGCTACAACCTGCTAAAAATAAAATGCTTCCCAACATAAGCATCTTTGTCGTTACTTTCTTCTTCATATAAAACAACCCCCTGCTAATAAAGTATAAAAATAAAATATTATATAACAAATTATACTTTTTTTGCTAAGTAAATACAACCGGAATGTCCGCATGCCAGTGCATAAATCAATTTAATAGTATTTTTAAATAATGATTATCTGCTAAAAAATAACATATAAAAGACGACGAAACTAGGTAATGTCTGCTTTCGCCGTCTTTTTTAAATCTATTGTTTTTTAACCAACCGCAGTAAATAAATAATCTCCATGTTCTAATCGTTTTTCCTCGGTAATTAATACCTCGGTAATCTCACCTGTATTGGTCACAATGATCGGAACATCTAGTTTATAACCTTTTTGTTTAATTTTATCTATTTCAAAACGAATTAACGGCTGCCCCGCTAATACCTCATCGCCCTCATTTACAAGTTTTTCAAAACCTTCTCCTTCTAATTCAACGGTATCTAACCCAACGTGAATTAAAATTTCTGTGCCAAGCTCTGTTATCAAACCGATCGCATGACCAGTTTTGAAAATCATGCTAACTTTGGCGTCGGTCGGTGCATAAATGATGCCTTTACTAGGCATCATCGCAATACCTTTACCCATGGCTCCACTGGCAAATACCTCATCTTCTACATCTGTTAAATTTTTTAATTCACCATCTAAAGGGCTGGCAATGATCTCTTGCTTGCGACTTGTTTCAAGCTCAGCTTTACTTAAAGGCTGTTTACTATTTTTTCCACCCGTCTCTTCAGTATTTGTATCAACTTGCGGCGTTTTCATAAACATCTGAATCATAAAAGCGATCACTGTCACTAAGATAAATGAAATCACTCGATGCCAAAAGTTCATGGTAATTTGTCCGTCATCAGTAATATAATTCGTGATAGAAAAAATTCCTAAACCTCCGATACGGTAAACGACCACATCAAAAAAGCCTGTATAAGCTCCACCTATAGCACTAGAGATTAAAGCAATAATAAAAGGTTTCTTCATTGGTAATAATAGCCCGTAAATCCCTGGTTCAGTTACACCGAATATGGAAGCAATTGTGGCTGGAATCCCAATATTTCTCACATTTTTATCTTTATTTTTAATAATAATGGCCAATAAGACCCCTAGTACACCAAAACTGGCGCTTCCTGAATTAGACAAAATTGGTGTAAAACCTTGTTCAGAAAGCTGTAATATCCCAATAGGAGCCAACCCCCAATGCAAGCCAAACATTACAAGAAGTTGCCATAAACCGCCGACTAATGCACCAAAAATGAGGGGGCTCAATTTATAAATACCCATAAATACTAAACCGATCAAATCAGTGCCCCAAGTAGCAACAGGTCCGATAACCAAAATCGCAAGCGAAGCTGCGACTAATACCGTAAAAAATGGGGTTAAGAATGAATTGACCACAGATGGAATAATTTTTTTAAATCCTTTTTCAACTTTGGCACCAAACCAAATCGCTAAAATCGTTGGAATGACCGTTGAATAATAGCCTCCAGGAGGTAATAACACCGGAATACCTAGAAATGTCGTAAATACGTCTGCACTAAATGGCGTTCCTGTAAATAATGTATAAAGCGGTTCTCCTGCGGATAGATCGCTTAAAGATGGATAAACAAGAGCAAAGGCGATTGCTAGAGCAGAATAAATATTCATACGGAATTTTTTAGCCGCCGTTAACGCAATGACAACCGGTAAAAATTGAAAGAAGCCATCGCCGACTGCATTCAATACCGCGTAAAACCCGCTATTTGCTTCATTCAGCCCAAAAACGCCCAATAAAGCAACCAAGCCCTTGATCATCCCAGTAGCACTTAGTACCAAAATAAATGGTTGGAAAATGCCAGAAATCAAATCAATAAATTTATCGAGTAATGTTCGATCCTTATTTTTATTATTGGTAGTAGATTCAGCATGTCTACCATCGATATTAGAATTATTTAAAATCGCTTCATAAACCGCGCCAACATCACTACCAATAACCACTTGGTATTGTCCACTTGCTTGAATGACAGTGACAACACCTTCTAAATTTTTTAAGTAGTCCGTATCCGCTAAGTCCTCATCTTTTAAATAAAACCTCAGGCGCGTCATACAACTATGTAATTCTGAAACGTTATTTTCACCTCCCACATGTTCGATGATCTCTTTTGCCAGCTTCTTATAATCTTTTGCCATGATTTTCCTTCCTCTGCTTTATAATACGTTCATCTTGTTCAAAAAATGATAAGTGTATGTTTTTAAGTGCTAATTTCTATGTTCTTATCAACGGTAAAAATACGGTTAATATTAAAAATTTAAATCATTTCCCCATTTTTAAATAAAAAGCCTAAACAAGACAAAAAAGATCATAGCATAACATAGCTAATTTTGTCTTGATTAGGCTTTTCTTTTACATAAATAATTTGACGTTTTTTAGTACACTGTTTTAGTTACGGTTAGTAAAGACAATTTTTTATATAGTTAAACACATAAGAATGCAAAAGCAGTATGGCTATGGGTAATTAAGGGCAGTAGATATGAAAAACAGTGTACCTAATTTCCTTTAAGAACAGCACTTTTGAAAAACAGTGTGGCTAATTTACTTATTAAGCGCAAAAAATGCTACATTTTGCTAAATAAGCACACAAGAGTTTAAAAATAGTGAGACTATCAGTGATTAAGAGCAGTAGATCCAAGAAATAGTGAGGCTAATTTTCTGTAAGAACAGCGTTTTTGGAAAGTGGTGGGGGTAATTTAAACACCTGTCACAAAAGCCGAAAAAATTCAGTTAAAAAAGAAGGTAAGAACTCCTTTTATAATATTGCCTTTACAGATACGATACCTTGTTGTTTTTCTTTTGCTCTGTGCTATTTCTCTCACTACCATTATCGTTTTAGTTATTCAAACATAGAAGCTGTGGCCATTTATCTGCCCAATCCTTTTGTAAGATTCTCTTTCTATAAGCTGCCATGCGTTTAACATCTTCTTGAAAGTAAGGTGTAGGACATACTTTGAATTGAACAATATCATTAATTCCATAAGGACAAAATAATTCTACTTCTGTACGGTTATTGTTGAGCTTTGCACCAATAGCTGTACAAATCTCGGGAAATTTTGAAATTGCATCGCAAGAAGATTTATACGGTTGTGTGTTAGGGTTGTGAGAATGCATATATATTTGATTTTTTACTTCCCAGTTAAATCTGGTGTGCTTTTTGCATAGATTATTTTGGATTTTTAAAGTATTCTCGTAACTGATACGCTCATCGTAAAAGATCACATCAACGTCAGTTGTAAAATCAAAATTTCCTTTGCCACTTAGATAATTCCAGATAAGGTTTCTGATCGCCCCTGCACAAAGCCATGCGTCTTGAAGATTTAACCTATCAATCGTGCATAATATATCCATCATCGTAGAATCTTCTTCTATGATTTTTTTTAGGTCTTTTATGTTCATTTTCTCTTCCTTTTATAATTGCTTCTTTGCTAAATAAAGCCATAAGCCTTTTTAATAAATCCATAGTTTCCAAAAAATTTATGCATATCTATCAATAAAATCTCTCCTAATTCTTTGTCCGTTCAAGTCATTTCGTCTTTTAAAATTCCATACATGTATTCATCGCCATAAGTACCGTCTTTTCGTACTATCTGTTGGCGTAGTGTTCCCTCCAACTGCATTCCAACATTACTTAAAACCAAGCTAGAAGCAGTGTTAGCAACATCACACCAGCCAATAATACGACGGTAACCCACTTGTTTAAATAAAAATGCGACTACACAGTTTGTCGCCTCGGTCATTACTTGCTTAAGACATAACCAATGCCACACACTTCTGCTTCTTCATCCACTTGAATAACTGAGATCATCCCAACCAAGTTCTTTTGATACTCAATTCCCCAGCAGTAATAATTTAGTTCATTATAAGGACGAACGACCATCTTTACATATTCTTGGGTGACCTCTTCAGATTGATGAGCATACCAAGTTGTATACTTTGCTACTTCTTTATCACCCGCCCAATTGTTAAATATATCATGGAAATCTTCTAGCTTTAATTTTCGTAAAGTCAATCTTTTAGTTGTTAATTCTTGTGTGCCCACATGATTCATACACTCATCCTCCTCGTAAAATTTTCTTATTCATTTCATACAAAATTATCATTGTTATTCATTTAAGTCTATCACACAGATGTAATGTTTGGCGGCAAATTTTAAATTGTATTAAAAAAAATAGGTCATTTGACAAAGAAAAGCGCCTTCCCATGGTTTCCCACAAAAAGGCGTTAGTTCTCGTTTATTGTGTTAAAAAGTTTTCCGTATAAAGCGGCTGGTTATCTTCATTAAAATCAACGCCAACTCCTAGTTCTGAAAAACCGTCGTTTACAATATTTTTACGATGACCTTCAGAGTTCATTAGTCCTTGATGAGCGAAGATACTACTGGTTTGTCCTTGTGCTAAGTTTTCACCAGCGCTCATAAAAGTAATCCCATCTGCTTGCATCCGGTCAAATGGTGATTGTCCTTGTTGGTTAGTGTGATCGAAATAATCATTTACTGCCATATCGGTACTATGTTTTCTAGCCGTCTCTCTTACTTCTTCGTTCCAATCCAACACATTTAACCCACGTTTAGAGCGTTCAGCGTTAGTGATATCAAATAGCTGGTATTCAAAACCTTCTTTTAAAGCATCACTAGCATCAGCATAAGGAGAGCTTTTCGTTGTTTCTAATGATTCTTCCACAATTTGCATTGCTGTCACTTCGTCATTTTCATGTACATCATAAAAAATGGTTACATAATTCCCGTCGATCCGATAAGTATCATATTCGCCATCACTATTTGTTTGCATATTAAAACCGCTATGTCGAACCGCATTTTCTGCTTCGCCCAGTTCCTCATGAACTTCAGATTTTGTTGTTCCCAAGGCAATATCATTTTGAGAGGCCACTAAATCCTGGTTGGTATACAATCCTTGGACTATTCCTTGCTGGTCGTAAGCAATCATCAAGAAATTTTGATAATCTTCATGATAACTTGCCCACTCAAGCCCATATTCATTGGTCGTTTCACGAGCTGGTTCTCCAGCTGTCTCTTCAATTACTTCTCTACTATCCCCAATTTCAACATTTCCAATTGAAAAAGTCTGTTCTTCCGGCTGAGATAATTCTAGTGACTTTGTTTGACTTTGCTCGTTACTTTCATCATTTCCCGTAACTGAATCATATAATGACGCTGCTTGTTCTTTCACATAATCAAAGCTTAGCTCTTGACCAAAAACTTGTGTCGTGAAATTTTCTACAGGTTCTTCCCAAAGCGGTTTTGTCCAAACCGCAATCAATACAATGACAATTAATTTAGCTAATTTTTTAAAGATAGTCATTCCACCTTCTAATATCTATACAAAAACGGAGCAGCTTGTTCAAGTTCTTTTCCAGTCTATTGCCCGATTGCTTACTCTATTATTTTAACCATTAATGTCCACTTGAAGACAATACTTTTGATCCTTTGTTATGAATTTCTATACTATATTAAGAAAATATAAATAAATGACAAGCTTTATAACTTGTGCCACCTTTTAATTAACCTAACAACAGTGTGCAAAAAACAAGAACCAGAGAGTCCCTGATTCTTGTCCTCTATTGATCCCGCTTATGATCGTAGACGTCTTTTACATTCATAAAATCTTCCAATACATCATTTTTTCCGTCCAATTCAGACTTGAACCGAATCCCATCAAGGTTGATGCGCGCGTTGCGATAATAATTTGAATTGAATTGTCCCCAAGAAGGTACAGAAGCATCTACGTTACAAAAAATACGAAACCCTTGCTGCTTCAGATAATCATATTTCGGATTTTCATCATAAGGGTGGAAATCGCTGATATCTGCCCCGTGTGGATAAATTAAGACATCGGTGTCGCCTATAATTGGTGCAACCTCGTCTTTCCAACGTTGTGTGTCCTTAGCTATCTGTTCTTTCCCATTTTCTGCCATATTAATGTGTCCCCAAGTATGAGAAGCAAACGTCCAACCAGTATCTTTTAAACGATTGGCAACTTGTTTTGCTTTTTCGATCTCCTGATTGGTTTTTTCATTATTCCCATATTCAGACTTAGATGTTCGATAGCCGAGCGCTCCATTATAACCCGTCAAGGCTAAAATACCTTTGGAACCATGGTAAGAAAAATCAGGATGTTCTTCGACAAATTCATCCAATATAGGTACCATGTCATAATCGCCGGTTTTTTCTTGTCCGTTATCTTCATAGGTATTTTTGACTTTACCTTCTTTGTCTACAACCAATTTATCGGCAAAGCCAGCACCTTTCATATATTCATAATAGTTGACATCATCTTGGGAAAATATCAAAGGCTTTTTCCCTTCAGGCAAACGAACCCCTTTAAACTGCAATTTACCATCTGAATTTTCTTCAACTAGGTCTTCAAATGTCACAAGAACATAATCGTTATCGTAAAGTTGCTGAATGGTTCTCTTAAATTCAGTAATCGTAATCATATAATCTTTATAACCCTGCGCTTGTTCTTTATCGTTAAACGCTTTTTGCGGGTCAACAATCAGACTGTGTACAAATACATGTGAAATTTCCTCCGGGTCTTGCCAAGCCACAAGTTGGCCCTTCTCTTTTTCAAATGTTGTCTTTAGCTTATCAGCTGACTTTGTATCTTCATCTTCTAATACCTTGATAGCTCCGTCATAATTATAGTGTTGGGCAAGTAATTTTGCTTGTTCGAGCTTCTTATTCGCTCTTTTTTTAGCAGGAACGGTGGAAGTTGTTGCAACCGTTTCTTGTTTTTTTGATTTTGTTTTGTTATTTACAAACAGGTTAAAACTAAAACCCAGTGCTAAAATTGCGACTACCGCCAACAGTGCTACAAGCCATTTTTGAACTTTTGTCATACTCCGCCTTCTTTTTCATACTGTACCTAACTTTTCCCACATTTGCCTAAAACTGCCTCAATTGACTCCTTATGAAAAGTCTATCGGTTTTTTACAACAATAACAAGGTATAAAGTAAAACAATCGCTTTGTTATTTTTTGATTTTAGCAAGTTTTCTGGTTAGCTCAAAAATCAATTTGCGTTCTTGTTCGTCTACTTCTGCCACACTACCGTAAAGGCTCTTTTCATAACTATCCGTAAGCTTGATGAAAGTTCCATTAAATTCAGGATAACGTTCTTCAAAAATTTGCGCATACTGATTTAACGGTTGCTCAGGGGTGCGAAAAACAAATTTTTCGGCTCTGTTCAACAATTTTGGATAAATTTTTAAAATAGATGCGTTATTTATTTTAATTAAAACTAGCATGTACAAATAAAAATAGTTTCTCCATAATATATAAACAAGCCCTAGTATCGCTACAATTAATCCCCCATAAAGAATGTTTCTGACAAATGGAGAGATTTGCAGGAACCGATTATTCGTTGGTCCTGTTCCTTCCTCTGTTTCTGTTGCTGTCGTACTTTCTGTTGACGTTGTACTACTGCTTTGTGTAGAGCTTGTTTCAGTTGTTTCTTCTGTCGTTGAACTGTTAGTCGTCGAACTGTCTGTGTTATCATTTGCCGCAGCATCTGTTTGTTCTAATGGTTGTGAAAATGATGGCGTTGGTTCAAATGGCAGCCAACCATATCCTTCAAAATATACTTCTGGCCAAGAATGAGCATCACTATTACGTACAACATAACGATCCTCACTTACTTCTTCGCCACTAGAAAAACCCTTGGTCCAACGTGCTGGAATGCCGACAGAGCGTAGCATCACAACCATCGCGGAAGAAAAATTATCACAATAGCCCACCTGAGAATTAAATAAAAAGTGATCCACATAATCTTGGTTTTCTGTAGGAAAGCCGGCATCGATTTTCGAATAACGGAAATTTCCCGAATTTTTCAAGTAATCTTGAATCGCTGTTACTTGTCCAATCAAGGTATCTTCTTCGGCTGTTAACTCTTCAGCTAAATCACTCACCCGTTCTGGCAATTGTTCTGGTAGTTGCAAATAATCAAGTGCTGAATCTGGTGTTGCTAAAGACACATCGGCAAGTTCTTCCATCGTATAGTCAAAATCTTGCCAATCGATTTGAAACGAATCAGGTTGGGACGTATTTTGAAAATCCACGCGTTGTGTTTCTTGGTTCACATAAAGTTCAGTTGTCGCATCTTCAACCCTTACCTGCTTATTGCCGTAAGGTAAAGGTAGATAAGAATCTAGCACTTCACGATTGAGCCTGATTTCTTCTTTCTCGGCAAACGAACCTTGATAGTCATTATTAGGCAACTCGATTTGTGTTCCGTTATAGGCATCGAGCACAGCATCTTCAGACCCCAAACTTTCCCAACCAGAGCCAGTATAGCGACTCTTACTGTCTATGCGCCAATAGTGGGGTGATCGTTGTTGTGCTTCAAGAATTATTTGATTATCATCTAAAAGCGGCCCGCCTAATACTTCGTCATTTTCACTAAAACCACTACGAGACAAATTTCCTGCGCCAGTTTCTTCGATAAATTGATAAAAACCTTTGGTATTCAAATAATTCCTGAGCGTAGCGCTGGGCTCCAACATTTTCGTTTCGATAAATTCACTAGGAATCGCCAGCGTAACTAGTAAAAATACGCTAAGCAACGCTGTAATAACCAAATAATTTTGTTTATTTTTCTTATGAACAATCAGAAAACGTTGTAATAAACCTAGACTAGCAAAAAGAACGATTTCTACATGCAATTCGATATCATTATAAATTGTCAAAAATAACATATAGCAGATAATAATTAGGTAACTTATGACCACTCGTTCGTATTCAATTACCAATTCTATTAACAAAATCATGAAGAAAAAAACCAAACTAACAGCAATTTCTTCAGGTAAATAGCCAATTCTTCCCATAATAAATAGTTGATTTAAATTAACCAACCGCTCCCAAAAAATTGCCCCCCAGTTTAAAGAAAAGGACATATTTTGCGGAAAGTTTAAAAACAAGCCACTGTACAAGACCAGAAAATAAAGAGGAATTTTCAAAAACCATCTTGGAATAATGCCTGCAATCAAACAAAACAGCGCAATGACTACAATATTATAATTTAGCTGATTTTCCATATGGTAAAACTTTAGAAGTTGGTAAAATGCAGTCGAAAAAGTGAGAAACGTAAGAATCATTGGGGTTGCTTTATTATAAATTCTTTTGCGCATCGCCTCACTCCTTTAGTTGCTGCAGTAGCTGCTGATAATCATATACTTGAATGGGTCGCAGTGTTGTAGGTTGTAGATTGATTTCTGGAACAAACAGGATAACTTGCTTTTGCCCAAAATCAGGAATTTTAACTTCCTGTTCTAAGGGTTGAATAAAAGCAAAATCTTCTTCCGTTATACGCATTTGATCGCTAACCTGTTGGCCTAAAAGAACAAATCGGACATCTTGATTTAATAATTCTTGCCATAAAGAATAAAACAAACTCAAAAGATGCTCAAAATAAGGACTATTCGCACCATAAAAAAGTAAGATTGTCTCACTTGGTTCTTTCTGTTCGTATTCACGTAAAATCAATTCTTGTTGCTTACTTGATATTTTCCAATCAACCTGGCCAAGCCGATCACCTGGTTGATAAGGACGGAATTTCTTTATTTTAAAAGAATGCTCGCCGAAATTTTGAGCATTACTTGATAATTTTTTTTGAAAAAAATAAGACGCTTGCTTATTTAACGGGTGCACAGGTGGCAATACAAGCCAATCAACTGTAAAACGGTGAATGGCCTCTTTTTTAAACCAGCCAAAAAGGTCGGAGCCTACGAGATGAATCGTCTGTTTTTTTACTGGACCGCGCGCTTGTGGTTTCCAAGTGACTCTCAATTGTTTTTGTTGACCGTGATAAAATAAATAAGTAAATGTTTCCAGATACTGAGATGAAGAAAGCTGGAGATTAGCTAGCCAGAGAATTTTCCCCCGGTGTTTTCTCATCTTGATTTTAACGGGAACTGATTTACCCGCGTGTACCAGTAGATAAGATTGCGCGCTAAATTGAATATTTTGTAGCGCACCAACCAAGCTAAAAGCTTCTGTCAAGACAACTAGCGTAGCAAATATGAATAAGAACCAACCAGTGTCAGAAGGAAACGCCAGCGCATAAACGCCGATAAACAAATAAATAAACAGTAGGATTAGCCAGCGCCAAATCTGCTGAAGGTACTTCATTTTTTCACCTGCCGAACAGGAATCGGCACTTCCTCGACCAGTTGATCTGTCACCGCCCTAAGCTGTTTAGCATCATGAGATCCACCTTTTAGTTGCAAGCGGTGACCAAATGTTGCAGGAAGGATAGTTTGTAAATCCTCAGGGGTGACATAGTCTCTCCCTTGGGTTAATGCATAGGCACGTGCACCATGCAGAAAAGCTGCACTGCCTCGAGGGCTGACTCCTAGTGCGATCGCCGAATGGTTTCGGCTGGCAGTAACTAATTGTAACGCATATTTTGCCACTTGTTCGTCAACATATACCTTAGCTACTAGCGTTTTTAGTTCTTCGACTTCCTCTGCACTAACAATTTGTTTAATTTCCACTTCAGCTTGTTGATCATTGAACATTAATCTCAACTCGTCGTCAAAAGAAGGATAGCCAATTGATAAGCGGAACAAAAAACGATCTAGCTGAGCTTCGGGCAAAGGATATGTTCCTTCATAATCAACTGGATTCTGGGTAGCTAAAACAAAAAAATGAGAAGAGAGCGGATAGGTGTGATTATCGATCGTTACAGCTCTTTCCGACATAGCTTCTAGTAAAGCCGCTTGAGTCCTGGGCGTCGTTCGGTTAATTTCATCTGCCAACAAAACCGTGGTAAAAATAGGTCCTGGACGGAATTCAAACTGATTCGTTTGTGAATTTAAAATTGTGACACCGGTAACATCACTGGGTAATAAATCTGGAGTAAACTGGACACGCGAGAACGTTCCTTTTATGGCCTTAGCTAACGTCTTAATCATCATTGTTTTTCCTACACCAGGAACATCTTCAAAAAGTACATGACCGCCCGCTAGTAGCGCTGCAATCGTTAATTGAATGACTTTTCGTTTACCGAAGATCACTTTTTCAACTTCGTCAATCAAACGAGGAATCTTATTTATTTTTTCATCTTGCACAATATCCTCTCCTTACCGCATTTAAAACGAGTTTTGGGAGTAGCTAAATAGATTCTTTTTATTATACTTCATGAAGTAGGGTTTATGTCAAATCTCTTCTTAAAAGTAACTATTTTTAATTTTTAAACCGACGATACATCCCGGTAGAACCATGGGCAATTACCTCAGTAAAACCAAACTGTTCGTACAGTTTATTTGCGGGCTTATCCGCAATTAAACTTACATAGGCCCCAGGGTAGACATGTTATTCCAGGTAGGAAACCAATTCATTCATGATTTTCTTACCTAGGCCATTCCCTTGGTAAGCCGGATCGACAACAACATCCACAATTTGATACACCGTACCTTTGTCACCAATAATCCGTCCAAACCCGACCAATGAGTCTTGTTCCCACAAAGATACTGAAAATAAGCTGTTTTCCAGTCCAACTTTGGCCCCTTCCCATGATTTTGAACTTAAACTGCCAGCTAACCGTAGATCGATATAGTCTTGAGGCTCAGGTGATTTATAATCAATTTTTATTTGTGAATTTAAAATCTTCCTTTCAAATCAAACGAATGATTGTTGTAAGTTGTAAAAAATAGATCTCTGGCAATAGTAAAAGCCAGAGATCTATTTTAATCATCCAAACTCCAGTCTAATTCTGGACCCACTGGTACAATACCATTTGGGTTAATCGTAGGATGGCTTCTATAATAATGATTTTTGATATGATAAAAATCAACTGTGTCTTTAACCCCAGGGTAATTATACAATTCTCTGGTATAGCGCCATAAGTTTTTATAATCTGTTAATGCGTGAATATTGCATTTGAAATGTCCGAAATAAACACTGTCAAAACGCACCAAAGTAGTAAATAAACGCCAGTCTGCTTCCGTTAATTGATCCCCCACCAAATAAGGCTGTTGCGCTAGCCTTTCTTCTAATTCATCCAAAACAGTAAAGACGTTTTTGACTTCTTGTTCATAAACGTTTTGTTCGGTTGCAAAGCCGGTTTTATATACCCCATTATTCACGTTATTATAAACTTTATCATTGATTGCATCAATTTCTGGACGCAATTCTTCAGGGTAATAATCCCCAGCTTCAGCGCCTACTTCATCAAAGGCAGAATTGAACATCCGCATAATTTCAGAAGACTCGTTACTGACAATCTTGTTTTGCTTTTTGTCATATAAAACCGGAACAGTAACTCGTCCACTATAATCCGGATCTACGTGAGTATAGATTTGGTATAAATAGTCTGCCTTTAATATTGGATCTGGAATAACCCCTTGGTCCTCTGCAAAAGTCCAGCCATTTTCACCCATATAAGGATTAACGACAGACAGTGTAATCATGTCTTCCAACCCTTTAATCTTACGCACAATCAACGTACGGCTCGCCCAGGGGCAAGCTAAAGAAACATATAAATGATAGCGATCTGGTTCGGCTTTAAATCCGCCTTCACCTGTCGGACCTGCACTACCATCTTTTGTTACCCAGTTACGAAATTGTGAATCACTGCGAATGAAACGTCCTCCTGTACTTTCAGTATCATACCATTGATCGTACCACTTGCCATCAACTAGTAATCCCATAATGCTCCCCTTTCTCGTCTTTTCTTTTATTATACCTACATTTTTAAACAAAACCAAAAATGTTGTCTTTTGAATAGCGATCCCTTATTCTTAAAGAAAGAAGGTGATAATGATGATTTACATGAATAAAACAGACAGTCCTCTAGGTCCATTGGTTTTGACTAGCGATGGCGAAAATTTAACCGGTTTATGGTTTGAAAATCGTTCAACCATTCAAGAAAGCTGGCAGGAAAAAGAACTTCCGATTTTTACTGAAACGCAATCCTGGTTGCAGGAATATTTTACTGGTAAAGACCCTGCTTGGATGTTGCCGGTAAAACCTGAAGGAACTGATTACCGTAAAAATGTATGGAAAGCATTATTAGAAGTTCCTTATGGAGAAACTACCTCTTATAAAGACATTGCTCAAATGGTAGACGCAGCCTCACCTGATAGAAAAACTTCTGCTCGAGCTGTGGGCGGCGCCGTCGGGAAAAATCCGATTTCGATTATCATCCCTTGTCATCGCATCATTGGTAGCGATGGTGATTTAACTGGCTATGGCGGCGGTATAGATCGGAAAATAAAACTTTTGGAATTAGAAAAAAGTTTATAAAAAGAAAGCTAAACTTAGGTTCGGAAACCGATCTTGCGAACTATCCAAACAAGCCACCAACTTATCCATTTTTTTCATGCCACTTTTTAATAGCCTCCAGTTGTTTTTTAAAGCGATCCTCTTTGCCTTCTTCTGTTGGAAAATAATACTCATGTCCTTCTAAGGATGGCGGCATTGTCTTCATTGTTGATAGCTTGTCTTCTTGTTGGTGGGCATATTGGTAGTCTTTTCCGTAACCTAGATCTTTCATCAAATTGGTAGGAGCATTTCTAATTTGCAAAGGGACGGGTTCATTGATTGATTCTTTGATATCCTCTTCGACATTCAGTCTTGCTTTATATACCGCATTTGATTTGGGCGCAAGTGATAAATAGATAACAAGTTCTGTTAAATGAACGTCACATTCCGGCATGCCTAGAAATTGACAAGCTTGGAAAACATTAACGGCAACATTTAAGGCATTGGTGTCTGCTAAGCCGATATCTTCACTAGCAAAACGAACGAGGCGTCGAGCAATATAAAGCGGATCTTCTCCACCTTCAAGCATGCGTGCTAGCCAATAAATGGCCGCATTGACATCACTGTTTCGCATCGATTTATGCAAAGCAGAAATGATATTATAATGCTCTTCGCCTGACTTGTCGTAAAGCAGTGATTTCTTGTTAATAATTTGTTCCAAAGTGTCCATCGTTACAGCGATCTGCGCACCGTCTTTTTCGCCATTTAAAACCGCCATCTCCAGTGTGTTCAACGCATTGCGCGCATCCCCGTTAGCAAAGCGAGCGATCGCTTCAATCGCTTCATCGTCAATATTTATTTGATAATCGCCGAAGCCATCGGGATTTTTAATGGCTTTATTTAGCAACTCTCTAATATCAGACACATCTAATTCTTTTAAAACAAATACTTTACAACGCGAAAGTAAGGCGGAGTTAACTTCAAAGGAAGGATTTTCAGTCGTTGTACCAATTAAAATAATACTTCCTTGTTCTACATAAGGTAAAAATGCATCTTGTTGGGCTTTATTGAAACGGTGGATTTCATCCACAAAAATAATGGTCTTTTCGCCATAATCACGATTGGTTTCCGCTTCTTCCATCAAACCTTTAATTTTTTTAATACCACTATTTACCGCGCTAACTGTAATAAATTTTGCTTCCGTTTTGCGTGCAATAATCTCAGCCAATGTCGTCTTGCCCACACCAGGAGGCCCCCAAAAAATCATTGAGGAGACCTGATCTTGTTCAATAATTTCACGTAAGATTTTCCCTGGCCCTAGTAACTGTTCTTGCCCCACAAAGTCATCAATCGTTTTAGGTCGTACTCTGCTAGCTAAAGGGGTTGTACTTTTTCGATTGGAAAAAAGAGAACCTTGTTCCATTGTCGTTCACTCCTCATAGAAAAAACCGATGTCATCCACTGTAATGTGTCCAAAGTAATCCTGCAATTCATCTTTTTCCATGCCGTGTTTGTAAAAGCCAAAGGTGATCGTCTCATCTGCTATGATACAAGTTCCTAGCGCTTTTCCTTCCACCGAAGAAATTCCGGATGGCGCATCGATAGCATAAACACGAGCTTGTTTAGCTGCATTCATTTTTTCGATCGCTTTTAAAGGTTTTCCTTCTACCGGTCGGTTCAATCCGATACCAAATAAGGCGTCGACAATTACCGTAGCTGTTGTAAAATCAATTCCGTCTAAATCAGTTTTAATCGATGCTCCGTATCCTTTAGCAATTTTTTGTTGCAAACGATTTTGTTCAGAATAATGATCAGGGTTTCCTACTACCAAAATTTCTACTTGAAAGCCTTCATTATGCAAAATTCGTCCTACTGCAATCCCATCGCCGCCGTTATTACCACCGCCAGCTACGATAACGATTTGATCTTTTTTAGTTATCGTTTGTTTCATTTGAGCAGCAATTGCACGTGCTGCACATTCCATCAATACGTTCGAGGGTACACCTTTGTCGTTCATAATTTTTTCTTCATAATGATACATTTCTTCTGCAGTCAGTGTTTTCATATCATCTATCTCCTGTTCTCTTTGCTCTCATCGTATCACGACTACTTAAGGAATTCCAAAAAGAGCCATTCAATCTAAGTGTAAAATCGATTGAGGTTTCATAACGTAAGAAAGAAACGAGTACCCTTTTTATTAGGCTGTAACAAACGCCAATGATAGAGGCAATCTCTTGCGGAAACGGTCATAAAGAAAAGACTCTTACGTTGTAGAAAAAAATATATGAGATGCTAATGAAAAAGTAAATTTTTGACAAGGGCCGAATTTACTGGAATTATACCATGACTTTCATAAACTGGTGGATTAAGGATGAATTAACCTCATTAGTTTGTCGTTCCTATGCGCTTATTTCCTTTTTAGCACATGATTTTGTCATTCTTATGCGCTTAATCTATCTAAATTGAGCTTACTTGACTCCTTTTTTTGAATTAAGCTCATAGCTTGGTCAATCTGGTGGGCTTAGCATGAATTAACCCCACTAGTTTGTCGTTCCTATGCGCTTATTTCCTTTTTAGCACATGATTTTGTCATTCTTATGCGCTTAATCTATCTAAATTGAGCTTACTTGACTCCTTTTTTAGAATTAAGCTCATAGCTTGATCAAACTAGTGTGCTAAGGATGAATTAACCTCACTAGTTTGTCAATCTGGTGGGCTTAGCATGAATTAACCCTACCAGTTTGCCATTCTTATGTGCTTATTTCCTTTTTAGCACATTATTTCTTCAACTAGCGGGCTAAATCGTTGCTAGTTATTCTCCTTAAAAATTTTTCTATCTTTTGCTTCTCAGAAAGGTTGTTTGCGGTTGCGTTCATTATTTTTCCTAACAGAGAGTCAGTTTTAGCGAGAGGATGTTACTAATTATTTTATAATAGAATCCATAAGAAACCGTCATCTTTGTTATTAATACTTGACCGTTCAATAACAAGCGTAATAATTTCTTTTTTTATCCTTTAGAAGGCCTCAATAAATTTTACACTTAGCCATTCAATTCATAAATTTGAACAATTCCACAGAAACAGATACCATAGAAGTGTAGGATACGTTTTCAAATGTAAGAAAGGAGCTATTTTATGGCTACAACATATAATCTACGCGGACATCCAATTGACAAAGATATGAAGGCAATTGCGCTGTCACATCCAGAAGCGTTGGATTATGAACCTTTGCCAAATTCCGTTTTGATTTCTTACGCAGGCTATGATCGAGGACAAATGGCAACACCAATGCCTGACAATGTCAAAAATCGCTATAAAGCAGTATTAGAACTGCCCGTTGACGACATTGAGCAAAAAAGCGGTAAAATCCGAGAAATGTTTGATCGATTATATCCTGATAGTAACTACCATATTTTTGATGAAGATGACTATGAAAAAACACGTAATTTTATCGAAAATCATAAAGACAGTCATTTTGTTGTCCATTGCGATGCTGGCGTAAGTCGTAGTTCTGCTACTGCTTTAGCAATTACCAAAGAATTGGCGCCAGAGGATTATCAAAAACTGCTTGACCTAGGTATTTATTTTCCTAACGTATTGATCTATAGTTATTTGGTAGAAGGTAAATTCAACGATAAACTGTATAAAAAGTACAGTAAACAATTACACCCGTGGGGTATTTAAAAAGAACGCTGCTTTTCAAATTTTGAAAAGTGGCGTTCTTTTTATTATTTCTATAAATCTTGCCCATTGCTGGCAATTACTTTTTTATACCAATCAAATGAATCCTTACGGTAACGATTTAACGTTCCTTTGCCGACATCATCTTGATCAACATAGATAAAACCGTAGCGTTTGGACATTTCATTTCCGCTGGCGCTGATTAAATCAATACAGCCCCAAGGCGTATACCCCATCACATCAACGCCATCTTGCAGACTTTCGCCGATTTGTTCAATGTGTTCACGCAAATAATTAATACGGTAACCATCATGAACTTTTAGTTCATTCGTTAATTCATCTTTAGCGCCTAAACCATTTTCGACAATAAAAATTGGTTTTTGGTAACGGTCATACATCTTATTCAAGGTAATCCTTAATCCAACTGGATCGATTTGCCAATCCCACTCACTTTTTTCAAGGAAAGGATTGGCTTTACTTGCTAGTAGATTACCCGAAGTTTCTGCCGTTTCATCTCCACCAACAATACCACTCATGTAATAACTTAGCGACACAAAGTCAGTCATGTTTTCTGCTAAAACTTGTTGGTCTTCTTTAGTTTGATCGATTTTGGCCCCTTTTTCCGCAAATAAACGCCAAGCATAGTTTGGATAACTTCCTTTAGCTAAAACATCCATCATCAAGAAATTTTCCTGATCAGATTTTACGCTGGCTAGAACATCGTTAGGAGCCGGCGTATCTGCGTAATTTTCCATCCGCGCAATCATACAGCCCATTTGCGCTGCCGGATCAATTTCGTGTAGTGCTTTAGTTGCTTTAGCTGCAGCCACTAGTTGATGATGCATTGCTGTAAATTGCGCTTGCGTTAACGACTCATCTGCTGATAGTTGGTCTTCTAATAATCCAGCTGAAAGATACCCCGTCATCATCACAATATTCATTTCGTTGAAACTAATCCAATATTTTACTTTCCCTTTAAAACGTTCAAATAAAATTCTGGCATAATGTTCAAAAGCATCAATTGTTTTGCGACTTTGCCAACCATTTTGTTCAAAAGATAATCCTAAAGGAAACTCATAGTGGCTCAATGTGACTAATGGTTCAATATTGTACTTCAATAATTCATCGATCACATTTTCATAAAACTGCAAGCCAGCTTCATTGGGTACTTCTTCATCGCCATTGGGTAAAATACGTGCCCATGAAATGGATAAACGAAAAGTTTTAAAACCCATTTCAGCAAATAACGCGATATCTTCTTGATAACGATGGTAAAAATCAATCCCATAACGTTTAGGATAAAGGCCCTTTGTATCATTCAAAGCTGCTTCTACCGTTTTTGTGGTCATTGGTTGTAGCATTTGAGCCATTCTTTTTTTAGGATCAGCAATAAACTGCGCCGTATCTGCTGTAGTCCAACCTTTACCGTCCGTTCTAGTTGCACCTTCTAATTGGTTAGCCGCAGTTGCGCCACCCCAAAGAAAACCATCTGGAAATTTATAAGACATCATTCATCTTCCTCCTTTAATTAACTGCTACCGATAGTTCTGCTCCAGAAGCAATATCATCTTCTTTATATACCGGTAGTATTTTTAAATAATCATTGCTATTTGTGACAATTGTCAAGACAACCGGATCGTAACCGGCTTCTTTGATCGCCGCTACATCCATGTCCATCAATAAATCACCAACTTTTATCTGATCACCTGTTTGGACTTTAGGTGTAAAGCCGTCCCCTTTTAATTCAACAGTGTCAATACCCAAATGCAATAGGATTTCTAGCCCGTCGTTACTTCTTAGGCCAATGGCGTGTTTGGTTTCTGCGATCATCACAACTTCACCTGCTATCGGCGAGGTAATTTGATCACTGTCTGGGATAATTGCCACGGTATATCCCATAATTTGTTCAGCAAAAGTAACATCTGACACTGTTTCAATAGGTTGGATCTTTCCAGCAACGGGAGCTTCGATACTCAGTTGATTCCCTGTTTTATTTCTTTCTTCTTTGGTATCCGCCGTTTCCTCTTCAAAACCTAAAACCCAAGCGACTACAAATGCCACTACAAAAGCTAGTAAAGAAGCGATAATTGCAAAAATAATATTACTACCATTGGTGGAATCAATGTAACCTGGTATAGCAGTCAACCCTGGCATAGCCATACCAAAGCTAGCTACATTTGTTAAATTAATAAAAGCACCAGCAATTCCGCCTCCGATCATGGCTGCGTAAAACGGTTTTTTCAGCTTCAACGTTACCCCATACATCGCAGGTTCAGTAACACCAACCACAGCTGAAATCCCCGAAGACAACGAAATTTGTTTCATATTTTCATTTTTAGTCTTAAAAAACACCCCAAAGGTTGCACCAGCTATAGCAAACGTTGCAGCCAACATAGCTGGCATCATCGAATTATCAAAGCCATATTGCGAAAAGTTATTAATCATAATAGGTGACATAGCCCAGTGCATCCCGGTCATCACAAGTATTGGGTAAAAGGCTCCAATAAAAGCGGCTGCTAAAAAGCCAATATGATCAAATAACCAAGTAACACCCACAGCTAAGCCTTGGCCAATATATGTGCCAATAGGCCCTAACACAACCAAAGTAATTGGGATAACAATCAATAATGTTACCATAGGTGTAAACATGATCGAAATTGTTTTAGGCATCCATTTTTTGACAAAGTCATACACGAATTTTAATAAATAAGTAGCTAAAATAATCGGAATAACTGATGAACTATAGTTTAAATAAGGGATCGGCAATACACCGAAAAGACTAAGGTCCTGCGCTGCTTGGCCGGCAGAAACTGCCTCAAAGCCTTCCATCATCGTTGGATACATCAACACTCCAGCGATACACAATGCTAGATATTCGTTAGTCTTGAATTTGCGCGCACTGGAAACAGCCAAAATAAACGGCAAAAAGTAAAATGCACAATCGGAAATCATGATTAAAATCTGGTAAGCTGAACCATCTACTTGAATCCAATTGAACGCTTCTAATAAAGCAATAACTCCTTTAAGCAATCCTGTTCCGATTAAAGCAGGGAGCGCTGGAGTAAAGATACCAGAAATAACATCCATCAAACCACTGATGATCCCCTTTTTCTCAGACCTTTCGCCCTCGCCGCCTAATAAATGACCTAATTGTTTATCAACTTCTTCAAAAACACTTTCTACATCGTTTCCGATAATAATTTGGAACTGCTCACCGGAAAATTGTGCCCCCATTACACCTTTTGTCTGTTTGATATCGTCAATACGCACCTTGTCATCGTCCACTAAGTTAAAACGCAAGCGCGTCACACAATGCCACGCGTTAGTTATATTTTGTTTGCCGCCGATTAAATCAATCAGTGTGCTCGCTAGTTCTTTATAATCTGCCATTCTTTTTCCTCTTTTCTATAAAAAAACCAAACATCACAAAAAGCGCAAGCTCTTTTGTAATGTTTGGTAATGCCTGATCGTATCAGTAACAGTCCATTTTATTAATTTTGTCTTTGCGTTACTCGGTCAATATGTAGCGTTAGGTAAAAAAGTTCGTCCGTGTTTACTTCACAATTTTGAGTTGTTTCGATCATTTTCCCTACTTTTTCAGCTGCTTGATAAGCTTTTCGATAATTCTTTTTGACTACCTCAATCAGCTGTTCATCAATTTTGGGTATCTTATCGTTTTCATGATTGATCTGTCTCAAAATGAAGTATCGCAAATGCGTCACAAAACGAATGTAATTCACTGAATTTTGATTAAGTAACGTTTGATAATGATATTGAATGATTTCTACTGCACGATTGACTAATTCGGTTAATTTCTTGGTTTGGATATTAATATCTGAGTCATATTGAGCATTCACAAAATGGTATGTCAGAAAGGTTTGTTCACTTTCTGGCAAACGAACGCCCGTCTTTTTTTCAATTAAATACAACGCATCAACTGCTGCGTCATGTTCCTTAGGATACAGCTTTTTGACTTCCCAACGAAGATTTTCAGGGTAATCAATGGTATCTGTATCACTGCGTTTCATTGCATAGTTTAGATGATCTGCTAAAGCGAGAAAATGATTGTCGTCAAACTTATCAATACTAAGTAAAGCCGCCGCCTGATCGCTTATTTCTTCTGTTAATAAAAAAGTGTCTGCTGAAATATTTTCTAATGCTTGGCGCATTGATGCGGATATCTCGTCGACTTTCTTATCATCGGTAAAAATACGTTCGATTTCTGCTAACGTCACATTATCGCCTGCTTGTTTCCCAAAGGAAAGCCCTTTACCAATAGCAATCACACGTTCATTATGATCATCAATAATCCATGCCACATTATTATTGATCTTCTTTTGAAACTTCAGAAAAATTGCCTCCTTCCCAAAAAAAATACGTTAAGAATATTGCTGAAACGGCAGCAATTCTTTAACGTAGGTAATGCCTGATCGAATCAGTAACAGTCCGTATTCCAATGAGTTCATCTTAGCTCAAACTGTAATCGTTGTCAACGTTTTTGAAATTAAAATTTTGCACACCTTAAGCCAGAAAGTATTAGTACCTTCTTTCGCTTAAGATGTGCTCATTTAATGATTAATCAGCGGACTGCAGTGCTTCTAACATGTCGATATTTTTTAATTTCCGATGGATCACAAACATTAAAATGAAAGTAATTAATAGTGTAATGCCTGCTGACAAAGCGAAATTAGAAAGTTGCAGCCCCGGGCTAAACATCGCTTCATCCGGAGGTAACGTCTGCATAATAAATCCATGTAAGAAATAGCCAACGACATATCCCACTAAAATACCTAAAATAGAAAGCAAGATCGTCTCACGATAAATATACATCGTTACTTCGCGATCATAAAAACCTAATACTTTGATTGTGGACAATTCACGAATCCGTTCGGAAACATTGATATTGGTTAAATTATAAATGACCACCATCGCAAGTAGAGTCGCACAAGTAATTAAGACTAAGATAACATTATTTAAACCATCAATAACATTATCAATTTGTTCGCTAATGGCACTCGATTGCACAACGCCTTGAGTACCGTCTAAATCCATAAACGCCTCTGATTGTTTATCAATATTCTCTTGAGACGTATCGTTTAACGTTACTAGATATCCATTAGGTTTTCCATCAGAGTCAAAGGATTGTTGATAAGCGTCCTGGCTCATGTAGGCATAATGCCCCATATACATTTCGGTTATTCCGGCAACTTTTACTTGATGACCTTGATCATCTTCATCTTTTAAAGTCACGGTATCACCGGTTTGTGCGCCTAGCAGATCAGCCAGTTTTTCAGATAAGATGGCGCCGTCGTCTGGTAATGACAATTGTTTTTGACTCTGACGATCTACCATCTCCACATCTTGACTGAAAGCTTGTTCATCATCAGGAACCAACAAGGTGATATCTTGCGTATCGTTATTTTCTCCTGCTCGCACGTTCAACTCTTCGTAATGTACATCAGTATCATTACGAATATCATTTTGTTCCAGTTTTTCATCGATTTGTTCTTGTTCATCATCAGATACGTCGTCATTTTTGCTGACAATTAAATCGTATTTGACTAAATCATTGAATTGATGGTCTACAATACCAGTTAATGAATCTCTAATACCAAAACCAGTAATCAGTAGTGCTGTACATCCAGCTACCCCGAAAATAGTCATAAACATCCGTTTTTTATAGCGGAACAAATTACGCGCAGTGACTTTGTAAGTAAAGCTCAAGTGGTTCCAAAGCGGCGTAATACGCTCCAATAAAATTCTAGAACCTTTTTTAGGCGGTTTAGCTTCCAAAAGCTGTGCCGTTTTTTCTTTTAACTCTCTATTGGCTACCAGATAAGCTGACAGTGTCGTACATATTATAGCAATGGCAAAACCGATAAAGGTATAAAACGGTGAAAAGTTCAACGTAACTTGGCTAAAGGTTGAAGAAGCCGCGTACGCTTCAAAGATAACTGTCGGCAACAAAGTGTGCCCTAAGGCTGTTCCTATCAATGCACCCAGTGAACTTGAAACTATACCGTAAACCACAAATTTTTTCTTAATGTCCCAATTGCTATATCCTAAAGCTTTAAATATTCCTGAATTAGTACGTTCTTCATCAACAAAACGAGTCATAGTTGTTAAACTAACTAAAGCTGCAATCGCAAATAGAAACACAGGAAATATATTGGATAAAATATCAACCCGTTGTGAGTTTTCCAAATATTGTTTGTAGCCTGGATTACCATCTTTACGATCTTCAAAAGTATACTCAGGGGCTTCTAAATCATCAAGTTCATCCTGCGCATCTTTTAGTTCTTGTTCTTTATCAGGTAACTCTTCGTCTGCTTTTTGTTTTTGCTCTTCATATTCGTCTTTATTTTCTTCGTATTCTGATTTTTTATCGGCCAATTCAGCTTGAGCTTGTTCAAGTTGCTCTTGTCCTTGAGCCTGCGTATCTGCCAAGGTATTTTTAGCTTCTGTCAATTCAGCTTCTTTATTGCCTAGTTCACGTTCGGCAGCGGCTATATTTTGCGCGTTTTTTTGATATTCAGCAGAATTTTCATTTAATGTATTCATGCCTGCAACCCAAGCAGCCAGACCTTCTTCATATTCCTCTTTATTTTGATTGAAAGATTGCACTCCTGCGTTGTATTCTTCCAAACCACTTTGATATTCTTGCTCTTTTTGTTCAAGCTGTGTTTGCTTTTGACCGAGCTCTTGTTTGGCTGAATCTAATGTCTGTTGCCCTTGTTCAGTTTCGCTTTGCACACTAGCAATTTCCTCTTGCTTTTCATCTAGTGTTGCATCTAGCGTCGATTGAGCAGTATCACTTTCTTGTTGCAGGGAATCAGATGCAGCAAGCGCTTGTTGATACGATTGTTGGGCCGTTTCAATTTCATTTTGTTTCACTTGAATCTGTTCATCCAACTGCTGAAGTGTATCTTCATCCTGATCTTCTGCAACTTGTTCTTTTTGCTCTTCTAACTGCGCAATATCCGATTTGTTTTCAGAAGCTGTTTGCTCATAAGTAGCTTTCAAGGGTTCAACTTGTTGTTGGAGCTCATCGGCTTTAGTTTTGAGCTGTTCGACCTCTCCTTGCTTTTCATCTTTTTGTTGCACTAATGTCTCTTGTTGCTGTGCAACTTGCGATTGTCCTGCTTGTAATTTTTGTTCATTTTCTTCAATTTTTTGTTGGCCATTCGCAAGCTGTGTCTTTCCTTGCTCTAGCGCAGCAGCTCCTTGATCAAGTTGTCCTTTATTTGAAGCTAACATTGATTGAGCATTGTCTAACTGGCCTTTAGCAGATTGTAACTGCGTCCATTTTTCATTTAATGTGGTTTCACCACTATCTAATTGATTTTTAGCCTGAGATAACTGGTTCTGCGCAGTAGAAATCGAATCTTTTCCTTGGTTCAACTGTTGCTGACCGTCATCAATTTGACTTTGAGCGTCTGCAACTTCACTATCCAACGCTGCTTGATTTTCCTCGATTTCTTCTTGCGCTTCTTGAATTTGACTATCAGCGTCATCAAGTTGTGATTGGGCATCATCTAATTCTTGCTTGGTATCATTTACTTCTTCCCAGCCATCGTCAATATCTTGCTGCCGATCATCCTTCACATCAGACAAACGCTTATCATCTTGCCCATCAAATAATTCTTCAACAGAATCTTGATGCTTACGAATTAATTGATCATATTTATCGCTATAGGCATTCAAGTTCTGCGTATCAGCAAAGTCCATCCGCGCAATCATATAGACATCAGAATCAAAGTTTTCTTCTGGCACAACACCGTAACTATCTAATTGACCCGTGCCAACAGTTGTTTGTCCGATATTCGATGTCTCGGTAATCTCACTAGATTTAACAAAACCAACGACTTTATATGAAGTCCTATCTAAAATTTCTTGAGCAGATTCGTCCGTCTCATCATCTGAATCCTCTGAGTCATCTGCTTCTTCTTGATCAAGATCAATCGTGTCGCCTATTTTAAAGTTGTTTTGTTGTTGATAATCTAACACAATTTCATCTGCAGCTTGAGGCATGTTCCCTTTAACCACTTCATATTGCGAGAGATTTTCTGGCGCTGAAAAGATCCGCATGCTCGTATCGGTATCTTTTATTGTCACATCTTCTAAATAACCATACTCTACATCTTCTAGCTGATCAGCTTGGGCTAAAAGATCCTGATCAGAATCATCTAATCCCCAAGTTGAAGTCAATGTCATATCAGCTAAATTAGTTTGTTCATAAAAGTCTTCAGCGGTAGCCCGCATATCAGGTCCAGTTACTTTTAACCCCACAAACGCAAAGGTTCCTAAAGCCATTAAACTTAAGATCGAGAAAAACCTACCCCAAGAACCAGTAATCGATCGCCTAATATCTTTCCAAAGTTTTTTCTTACGCATCTTCTCACCTACCATTCAATATCTGCAATATTATTTGGTTGATCATTTTTTTCAACCTGGCTAATTTTAGCGTCACTCATTCGAATCACTCGATCAGCAATAGGCGCAATTGCGGCATTGTGTGTGACAATAATAACCGTTGCCCCTTCTTTTCTACTGCGATCTTGTAAAATCTGCAAAATTTGTTTGCCGGTTTGTGAATCAAGAGCACCGGTAGGTTCATCACAAAGTAAAATTTTAGGGTTTTTAGCAATTGCCCTTGCGATTGAAACACGTTGTTGCTCTCCGCCCGAAAGTTGTGCCGGAAAATTATCGATACGTTCATTTAAGCCGACATCTTTTAACACTTCTTCAGGATCTAATGGGTCTTTAGCAATTTCTGAAGCCAATTCCACATTTTCTTTGGTAGTCAAATTTTGGACGAGGTTATAAAATTGAAAAACAAAACCTACGTCATACCGCCGATAAGTAATCAATTGCTTATTAGAGTAGTTAGAAATATCATGATCATCAACAATAACTTGCCCGCTATCATTGGTATCCATACCGCCTAGAATATTCAATAGTGTGGATTTCCCAGCTCCTGAAGCCCCTAAGATCACCACTAATTCGCCTTTTTCAACCGAAAAGGATAAGGCGTCATTAGCAATAATTTCTGTATCGCCAGTCTTAAATTTTTTGGTACTATCTTTTAATTCAATATAAGCCATTTGAAAAGCTCCTCCTTATATGAACAACTTGTTGAGTTCCACGGAACATTATAGTATGCTTACGCTCAGATTTCCATAAACAGCTCGCCATTTTTTGTCCATTTAAGTAATTAATTACACATCATGTTGATTTTACCTATAATTTCATTGTACACTATAATCAAAAAGACAAGGGGGATATACATGCAACGCAACACACAAACTAAAGTGAAAATTAAGCAAGCTCTGATTCAACTGCTTAATCAGAAGCATTTAGAAGAAATCACGGTAAGCGATATCACTCGTAATTCACAAATTAATCGGGGAACTTTTTATCTTCATTATCTAGATAAATACGACTTAATTGAAAAACTAGAAAAAGAGATCTTATCAAATATTCAGCAAATATTTGATCAACCCGTCAAAAAAGAAGAAGAAAATCCACTAATACCGGATAGATTAATCCTTGATGCCCTTTATTATGTCAAAGATGACTTAGCTTTTATTAAAGCGTTAGTAGAAGAAAATGGAGATCCTAAATTTGTCTCTACTTTTAAAAAGTTATTAACGAATACTGTAAATAAATACATCGCTCTGCATGAAACGAATCAGTTACCAATTGAAAAGATACCTAATGATTATGCCGAAGAAATTCTGCTATCAAGTACAATTTCTATTTTGTTACTATGGATTAAAAAAGACGGACAAGAGTCACCCGAACAGCTGTTAAAATATATTAACTATGCCCGCGATACCTCGCCAGCAGCGTTATTACAACCATAAAAAAGAGCCCTTGCAAACTTGCAAGGACCCATTTTTTTGTCTTTTCCTTATTCCACTCTAGGTTCACGGTTTTCTTGGATATTTTCGACATCTTCATTGATATTTTGCGTTGCCTTGCTTGTTTGTTGTGAAATATAGTGACCGGTAGTTTTTCCAGCGCTAGTTACTTTATCTTGCACCGTTTCACTTTCTTCTTCATATTCTTCTTGCGTCTTAATATCAACCACATTCACATTTACTTCGACTACATCTAGATGTGTCATTTCGCTAACATCTTTTGAAATTAGTCGTTTGATTTCATCATAAATATGACGGCTATCTTTGCCGTACTCAACAACGACATCCATATCGACAGCGACTTGCTTTTTCCCAACTTCAGCGTTAATACCGGTGGTAACATTGTTAGTATTCACTAGTTTTTCAGCAACATTAGAGAAAAATCCACCATTGATAGTTAATAGTCCATCAATATTATCCATTGCATAACCGATAATTTTTTTAATTACCTTTTCGGCAAAAGTTAATTCACCTGAAATATTATTCGTGTTTACTTTATTTTCTTGTCTTTCCATGTCAACGTCCTCCTAATTTTACCTTCTAGGTCCTTTGAACCGGTCGAAAACACCGATCCCATTCAAATAAAGCCCAATAAACGCACCTAAAACCGTGCATGCAACGACTAGTAGCGTTTTTGCAAAACCAATCGTTAGCAGAAGAATTGCCAAAACTAAGCCAATCCCGCCGCCAATGATTCCATAACGATAGCGCTGTAATAATTCTTGCATTTGGCAACCTCCTTTATTTTACCCGTTCGGCATTTTTTTCTGCGGGTTTCCGATAATTTTCAAGAGACACTTCCGTTTTGATATTTTCTGTGGTTCCCATTAACGAAGAGACTTGCGATTGAATTTCATCTACAAGTTCGTTTTGTTTATCCGGAATTGCCATAACTTTTTTCATATAGCCTGAAACTTTTATCCGAATTTTTTTATTATACATTTTCACTTTTATTGCCGGGTTCTCAACAAAAGGCTCTTGATTTACAATTTGCAGCACAAAATTTTCTACTGCTTTTTTTTGAATTTTTAACGTTCCTTGTCCTTGCTCTAAAACTAAGGTATTTTTCTTTCTAGGATAAAAAATCGTGATGACTAATAATAAAACGGTCAATACAAGCAACAAGGCGCTAAACCAAAATAGCAACTGCTGCATATACATGCCAATCCATGGATAGTCATACATAGAAATAAAGCGCACCGGCAATTGCACAGCCTCTTGATTTTCAACCAGCACAAAGAAAAGTGTGAAAATCAAAAGCAACAGCAGGATGCCAATTAAGCTTTTGCGTAGCTTACCCATAGCTTCACCCTCTCTAACAACGATTCAAGTTAGTCATACAAAATTTACTAACCTCCATGGTTACATGAGCTAATCGTTGTATTCATAATAAAAACTTGCTTATATTTTAGTTATCCGATTCATCCGATTGTTGTTCATCAGATTTTTTATCTTGTTCGATTTCTTCTCTAGTTTTGATGTCTTCTACATGAACATTTACTTCAACTACATCTAAGTGTGTCATTTTCTTAACTTGCTCTGCAGCAACTTTTTTAATTTGCTCATAGATATTTTCTGCATCTTTACGATATTCAATGACAACATCTAAATCCACAGCAACTTCTTCTTTACCCACTTCGGTGTCAATACCGCTGGTTACATCGTCTGAGTTAGAGATTCGTTCTGCCATATTTGAGAAAAAGCCGCCATCAACGCGTAACAAACCATCAACTTTTTCCAAAGCAATTCCGATAATTTTTTGGATCACTTTATCCTCAAATGTTAATTCCCCAGAAACTTGTTGTTGATCTTTCTTTTCATTAACTCCATTGGTTGATACAGTTTTACTTGTTTGATCTGCCATGTCCTTTTCCTCCTAAATATTTTTCTTAATTGTTAAAAAACAACTTTACATATTTATAATAAAGCAAAGCTGTAAAAATTTAAACCAAAAAGGGTTATAGCTTAATACTGCCAAACAATGTTAGGTGCTTTCGTTGATTTAAAATGCATTAAATAGTTGTTGACAAACGTATATGAGTATTATATATTTATTTAAGCTTAAGTAATACGCATTATAAAAGAAAGGTGTGTCATATTTGAAACAAATTTATCGATTCAGTGAAGGTAGTGTCGAAATGAAGGACTTGTTAGGTGGGAAAGGGGCCAATTTAGCAGAGATGACCCGGCTAGGGCTACCAGTGCCTGCTGGATTCACCATTACAACGGCTGCGTGTATAAAATACTTGCAACAAGAAAATTATTTTGAACAGTCTTTAAAAGCAGATATTTTGAAAGCGATTAATCAACTGGAAAATGAAGTCGGTAAGTCGTTGTTAAATAATGACCAAATGTTGTTAATTTCGGTACGTAGTGGTGCCAAATTCTCCATGCCAGGAATGATGGACACCATTCTTAACCTTGGGTTAAACGACGACCGTGTACTGGCTTTTGCAAAGCTGACGAATGCTTCTTTTGCTTACGATTGTTATCGCCGTCTCATCCAAATGTTTGGTGACGTGGTTTACGGTATTTCCAAAGAAACTTTTGACGACACTTTACACAAATTTGAAGCAGCCTTTGGTAAAAGTGTCGCTGATTTTTCAATACCAGAACAACAAAAACTGATTGAAGCGTATAAAATACCCTATCACAAGCAGCAAAAAGAATTCCCTCAAGATCCGATAGATCAACTTTTTATTGCAATTAAAGCGGTCTTTCATTCATGGAACAATCAACGGGCACAAGTTTATCGGAAATTACATGACATCCCCTTTAGTTTAGGTACAGCGGTAAATATTCAATCAATGGTTTTTGGCAACAACGGTGATAAAAGTGCGACAGGCGTAGCTTTTACTCGAAACCCTGCAACTGGAGAGAAAAAACTTTTTGGCGAATTTTTACCCAATGCCCAAGGGGAAGATGTCGTTGCGGGCATTCGGACTCCGCAGCCGATTGCTAAACTCAAACAATTACTTCCTACCGCTTATACAGATTTTATGCGTTATGCAGAAATTTTGGAAACACACTATAAAGATATGCAAGACATTGAGTTTACAATCGATCAGGGACAACTATTCATTCTGCAGACCAGAAGCGGCAAACGAACTGCCCAAGCAGCGCTTAACATCGCCCTAGATCTTGTCAATGATAAAATAATAACGAAAGACGAGGCGCTTTTACGAGTTACACCGACAATGGTTGAACAGTTGATCCACCCTGTATTTGATCCAACAGAACTAAAAAATGCAACAGTATTAGCCCATGGCCTGCCGGCAAGTCCAGGAGCTGCTACAGGACAAATTGTATTTACAGCAGAAAAAGCCCAGGAATTTCATGAGCAAGGTAAAAAGGTCATCTTGGTCCGACAAGAAACTTCGCCTGAAGATATCGCAGGAATGGTGGTAAGCGAAGCGATCGTTACCTCTAGAGGAGGCATGACCTCGCACGCTGCTGTAGTTGCGCGTGGGATGGGCACTTGTTGTGTTGCTGGCTGTGAAGCATTAACCGTTGATGAATATACGCGAACGATTACTTGTGAAGAGCAAACATTAACAGAAGGCGATATCATTTCGGTTGATGGCTCTATAGGGACAATCTACCAAACCGAACTGCAAACAGTCACTCCTGAAGACAATCAGAATCTGCAACGTCTATTAACTTGGGCGGACGAACGAGCTGACTTAATGGTACGTGCCAATGCAGAAACGCTACAGGATTTGACAGCAGCGATCCATTTTGGCGCGTCTGGAATTGGCTTAGCGCGCACCGAGCATATGTTTTTTGGAGAAGATCGAATTTTAGAAATGCGCCGTTTAATTTTAGCTGAAGAAAAACAAGAATTTGACATAGCGCTCAAACGTCTACTTAGTTTCCAACAAGATGATTTTTATCAGATGTTACAAACGACCCAAGAAAAACCCATGGTTATCCGGCTCTTAGACCCACCTATGCATGAATTTTTACCTGCTGACGAGCAAGCGATCAACCAATTAGCCCAGCAACTGAAAAAATCGCCAGTACGCATAACCAATCAAATTACTCAGCTACACGAAACCAACCCAATGCTCGGTCATCGTGGCTGTCGCTTAGGAATTACTAAGGCACAAATTTATCAAATGCAAGTCGAGGCAATTTTTACCAGCGCGATTAAATTAGCACAAAATGGAATTGTCGTAAAACCAGAAATAATGGTGCCTTTGGTTGCTGAAGAAAAAGAATTAATTGAAGTTAAAAACGCTTTGCTTCATACGATTGAAAATTTATTTGAAAAGCATGGTATAAACCCCTTTCCTTTTGAAATTGGCGTTATGATTGAATTACCTAGAGCTTGTATGACTGCCGATAAATTAGCTAGCCAAGCGGACTTTTTCAGTTTTGGTACCAATGATCTAACACAAATGTCTTACGGTTTTTCTCGCGATGACATTGGCAAATTTTTACCTATCTATAAAGAAAAAGGCATTTTATTGCAAGATCCTTTCCAAACGCTAGATCAAGCAGGTGTAGGACAGTTAATTCAAACTGCAGTTGAAAAAGCACGCCAGACTAAGCCTAATATGATGATTGGTGTATGTGGAGAAGTCGGCGGTGACCCTAAATCAATCGCCTTTTTCCAACAAGTCGGTGTAGATTATGTATCTTGTTCGGCTTATCGAATTCCAGCTGCTCGTCTAGCTTGTGCGCAAGCAGCGCTCAATGATTGCCGATTAGCTGAAGTTGCGCTATGATGAAAGTAATAAGAAACACAAGAAAGGAGCTGCTATGGAATTTTCTGATCGCCAAAAATTAATTATTGAGATTGTTAAGGCTCACGAGCCAATCACTGGAGATAACATTGCGGCCAAACTCAATCTTACCAAACCAACGTTGCGTAATGATTTATCGCTTCTAACCATGACAGGCGTTTTAGATGCGCGTCCCAAAGTCGGCTACATTTATTCTGGACAAACAATCGAACCATTGCTATTTGAAAAATTATATACAAAAAAAGTGGACGATATTATGATTCCCGCTGTATTTATTAAACAAGATACGTCGTTAAAAAATGCTATTACTGATTTATTTATGTATGATGTAGGCTCTTTATACGTTGTCAATAAAGATAAAAAATTAGTAGGAATTCTTTCAAGAAAGGACCTTTTACGTAGCGTTTTAGCTAATAATGAAGATGATATTCCAGTCGCTGTTGTGATGAGTCGGATGCCAAATGTCATTACAATCACACCCGAAGAAACGATTTTAACTGCTGGAAATACCCTCATGCAACATCAAGTAGATTCATTACCTGTAGTGGAAAAAGGAACAAATGATAAAATCATTGGCAAAATTACTAAAACCCGTATTATGAACCATTTTATCGAAGAAGGGATTAAGGTGAAAGCACAATGAATAAAAACGATACGCTAAAATTATTTATAATCTCTGATGCAATCGGAGATACTGCGCAAAAAATTACCACAGCCGTTCTTGCGCAATTTCCCGAATTGACTAATGTCGAAGTTCAGCGTTTTGCCTTTATTGATTCTAAAGAAGAGCTGCTTAAAATCTTACGAGATGCTCTCCAAGAACATGCCATCGTTGCCAGCACTTTAGTAAAAGATTCTTTCAATGAAGCTGCTCATGAGTTTGCTGCTCGTACTTCTTTAAGTTATGTTGATTTTATGACACCAATGATGGAATTAATTCAAGGGAAAACGGGTCTAGAACCTAAGCATGAAGCCCGTGCTCAGCATAAGCTAACTTCAGACTATTTTGCCAAAATAGAAGCCATCGATTTTGCCGTAAAATATGATGATGGACAAGATCCAAAAGGTTTCTTAAAAGCTGACTATGTCATTATCGGACCTTCACGTACTTCAAAGACGCCTTTAAGTATGTATTTAGCCAATAAATCTTATAAAGTAGCTAACTTGCCTTTGATACCAGAAATTCCTTTACCTAAAGAAATTTTTGATGTGCCAAAAGAAAAACTCATAGGCTTAGTTGCTACTCCTGAAGTGATTCAACGAACACGCGAAAAACGTTTAAGTTCGCTGGGTCTAGGCGGTAGTTCTTCTTACACTGATGTCGCACACATTAAAGAAGAAATGGATTATGCCAAAGAAATTTATCATGAACTAGGCGCCAAAACCGTAGAAGTGGATGATATGTCCATCGAAGAGATTGCTGAATATATTACCCGCTTGCAGATTGACCGCTAAACCCGTTGATATTTTTTAAAGAAGCAGCGTATCATTGTAATCTGTTTAATGATACGCTGCTTCTTATTTATAGAAAAAATGCTCAAATTAAGTATTAGTTTTAAAATGCTTATTTTGAACTTCGAGAAGATTTTACTCTGTCAGCGCGATGGATTGTTGTATACTGGCTACTGATTGTGCCAATTTACCTTTTTCCCATGCGTCCAAGGACACAAGTAGTTTTTTCTCTACCCCATCTTTACCTAATATGCAAGGCACACTATAAGCACAAGGGCCACTAAAACCATATTCATTATCAATCATGGGAACACTGACTGGATAGATGCTTTTTTCATCCAATAAAATACAGCGGGCAATATCAATTGCTGATTGTGCAACGGCAACATTGGTCACCCCGCTTTTTGCAGCAAAAACATCGTATGCGGCTTGTACCACTTTTTCTTTTATATCTTCAGCTGTTAAGAGTGGAATTTCAGGAAAATGGTCTGCCAATTCATTATAAGCTAACCCGCCAATTGTCAAATGGCTGAGGACAGGAAACGCAGTATAGCCATGCTCTCCCATCATATAACCAGAAACGGATTTAGGATCAACATGGTAATATTGTCCTAGCAGTTGTCGCAAACGCGAAGAATCTAGCATCGTTCCTGTGCTTAAAAGTAAATTTTTAGGATAATCATACGATGCGACGATATGAATCACAGTATCTGCCGGATTGGTAATAAAAATTACCATTGCGTCTTGCGTATTTTGCGTGATATTTCCCATAATTTCATGGATAATCGGCAAATTTTCAATCAGTAATTCATTCCGATCTTCCGGAATCTCTCCTTCTGCATAAACATGAGTAGCAGCCACAATAATAATATCTGCATCTGCTACGTCTTTGTAAGTTCCTTTGTAGATCGTAATGTTTTTACGGGACAATAAACCGCCGGCATGCGTTTGATCCAATCCTTCGCCAAAAGCAACACGGTCTCTAGGATCAATCAAAACAATTTCACCGAAGAGTTCGGTTTGCACTGCTGTTGCCAACACACTAGAACCGACATGGCCCAACCCGATAATAGCTAATTTTTTCGTTTTCATCTATTTCTCCTTGTATCCTTTAATTGTTTTTTCATTAATATCTTTATTAGTAATATACAATAAAAGTTCTATTCTAATATCGCTTTAAATTCCTGCAGCGTACACCCATACCACACGGTATCTCGATGTAAAGTTAAGACTGGCGTTTGCCCCGTATTTTCTCCCGCTACCGTGGTAAAAGCATAATGAATATTTAGTTTGGCTAACCTTTTGACATCCATTTGTTCATAAATACCAAAAGGATAAGCAAAAACATCCGCTTGATCAACATACTGACCACATGAAGCTAAGTCTTGATTTAATTCTTCCACTGATACTTTTTGCATTCCAATTGAGCCGTCAGAATAGCGTTGATGCAAGTTTTCCGTATGATTTGCCAACTCAAAAACATCCCGCATTTTTTCTAGCTCTGATTTTGCCATAACAATCGACTGCCTTGGATCAAATTCTTTGATTTGGTCAAAAAGCCAACCTTTGACTACAAAACACACCGCATGAAAATTCTTTTGCTGCAAAATCGGATAAGCATATTTATAGATTGACTGATAGGCATCATCAAACGTTAACAAAACTGATTTTTCAGGCAGATCTTTTCCTTTTTGATAAAAATCTTTGATCTCTTGTAAAGTCAGTGTATGATAATTTTCTTTCTCTAAAAAATCCATCTGTGCTTTAAAATCAGTAAAATCACAAAATAATTTTGTAGGCAACGCATCTTCATAGGATTGTTTGACCAAAATCGGTGAAGGATTTTGGGTATCAAATGTGCCTTTTTCTCTGATCTCATGATACATTAATGTGTGAAATCCCAAGTCATTCCCTCCATAGCCTTAATTTGTAACTAATTATAACAAAAAAGCAGTCTCAATGTATCCTACTTCCAAACGTTAGTTTCGCTAACGACTAGTACATAGAACACATTAAACTGTTTTTTAATCATTTTGTTCAATAATTTGTACTGTCGTTTTGGTTTGCTCTAATTGTCCTAATGTTTTATCGTAGTGCTTGGTAGCATAAGCAGAAAATAATACGTCAACACTATACAATTGAACCAATAATGAGTTCGTCGCCGAACTTCTTAAACGCGCTTCACCACCGTCTGCTGTATGCAACAACACATCGGCAATCGTTGCCAAAGTTGAGTGTGCTTTGCTCGTCATACAGACAACCGGAATGCCTTGTTCTTTTGCCAGTAAGGCTAAATTAATAACCTCTTGTTTCTCACCAGAATTTGAAACCAAAAAGAGCCAGGCGGGCATCTCATTGGTTACAATAGCCGTTGTTAATAAATGATAGTCTTTACTGTAAATAACTTTTTTTCCGATCCGTAAAAATTTCTGCGCAAAATCATCGGCTACAATACCTGAAGCCCCGATCCCGTAAGTAAACATAAAGTCCGTTGTTTCGAGTAGATTGATCACTTGCTCGATAGATTCAACTTCTAGCTTTTCGCGGTTTTTTTCCAGTCCATCGGTCATTTTTAACAATAGCTTCTGTTTAATCGTATCAATGTCTTCATTGGGAACAATATCTGTATACAAATTTCCCTTTATTGCTGGTTGATTAGCAGAAAGTTTTAATTTTAAGTCAGTAAATCCTTCTAAACCCAGCGAATAACACAACCGCACCACAGTTGCAGGACTCGTTTCGGAAGCTTGTGATAACGCCTTAGCGCTCATATGGATGACACTTTCTGGTTGTTCGAGAATCCATTCAGCAAGCTTTTTTTCAGCTTTAGGCAATTTATTTATTTGGTGTTGTATCGTAAACAAAATATTCATTTCCTGCACCTCAATTTATTCTGCTAAATCTTGTTTTAAACTTTTCATTAGCCCAGAATAACCTTTATTTTACTTGTTTTTATTCCTACAAATATTTAGTCATCAGAAACAAATTTAGTTATTTGTTTAAACTGTTCAGTCTTCATAAAATCAGTAATTTCTTTACCTTCCTTGCGTTCATCCATTACGTCGAGTAAGGACTGCAGCTGGGCATAATCAATCGCTGTTTGTTCCTTTTTATTCGCTTTCATATAATGATACTTAGAATTAACCATATCCACCAATTTACTATTGTTGGCTGACTGATTGTCTTCTTTGTTGCTATCAAAAGCTAGCGTTGCGATCAAACCATATTGACCTGTTAAAAAGTGATCACCGACAAAATCATTGGGATCATTCTTATTATCAACGACTGGAGAATTTTTAGTATTCGTCAACAATACGACAGACATATTATTGACCGAATCAATCACTGTCAACGTTCCCGTCCAGCCGGTATGTCCAACCGTATTAGTATTAGCTAAAGGAGAAAAAGCCCAAGAATATAAACGCTGACCTTTACGTCGCCATCCCAATCCAAAACTTGGATCTGTATCTTTAGCTTGAATAAATTGATCCATCGTATCTTCATCAAAGAATTGATGACTACCGTAACCGCCTTGATTCAAGGTAATTTGCGTCAGTACTGCCAAATCTTTTGCATTAGAAAACAGACCGGCATGTCCACTGACACCTTCCATCGAGTAAAAGGCTTTCTCATCGTGGACCTCGCCTTGTACAAGATTTTTCCGGATATTGTCAAAGTCAACTTCTCCATCACGCGTGTTCCCATGTAGTTCACCTGCAGCAATTTGTTCCTTTTTAAAATTATGATCTAAAGGTTTAAAAACCGTGTGTTGTAGGTTTAACGGCTGATAATAACTTTGGTCCATATATTCATCCAAATTCTGTCCAGTTACTTTTTCAATAATAAAACCAAGCAGCATGTAATCAACATCTGAATACATCGTTTTTGTCCCTGGTTCATATTCTAAAGGTGTAGCAATGATTTTTTCCATGACGTTATTTCGATCCTGCGTATAAAGTTCTTTATTGGCATTTGGTGTGGATAGATCTTCTGCGTCAGGGTCATAGTTTTTATTGTGATATTGTGGATCTGCCGGAAAGCCAGCTTGATGCTGAAGGATTTCCTTGATTGTTAAGTCATCTTTTCCCTTTATTTCGTCAGAATTTTTATCCTTAAAGTCGGGGAAAATCTCACTGACTTTCTGGTTAATATCTAAATCTCCCTCTGAAACTAACTTTTGAATAGCATAATTGGTCGCATACATCTTTGTGTTACTAGCTAAATCATACAAAGTGTTTTCGGTTACTTTTGCACTATTTTTCTGTGGGTTGCCTTGTTGATCATAGGCATTCACGTTCCCGTAAGCACTGGATTTAACAATTTTGCCATTTTTGGTGACTACCAATTGGGCCGAGGTAAAACCATTTTTTATTTCTGCGTTAATAAGCTGATCGATGAATTTGAAATTATCATTATCTGCATAATCTTTTGTCTTGTCTTTTAAAACAGGATAAGGAATTTTTATATCGATTTTTGCTTTATCCTCGTTTTCCGCCTGGCTCACTTGCAGATGATTATCTCCATTTTTAGTGAAATCTGAAATGTCGACTTGCTGCCACTTTTTATCCGATAAATCAGCAAGTACTTCATCGCCATTTACATAAATCTTGAACGCTTCACTATCATTCGTTTTTATTAATAAATTTCCTTGGTCTTTATATCCATGAAATGTCTGCATCTGATTTGTCAAAAGTGAGCTGTCAAATGCCTCATCAGTTGCTTTTATTGGATAAGTCTGACTAAATTGATAAGTACCTTTAGGTTGGCTAATTTTTTTCACTTCCGTTTTTTCTTGCAGCACACAGGCACTCGTAAAGAGTAAAATACTGAGTACTACGCAAGACATAATAATCTTTTTCCCACACTCTTTCATGTTGAGATATCCTTCTCTCTTTGTATTCGATTTCAGGATTGATAAAAGTGAAGCAATCGTCTCATTAAAACAAAACGATTGCCTCAATTCAAATTAAATCTAACAACTGTTTAGTTGATTCAATCTGATAAGTGGCTTGTGACTGGTCGATAGCAAATTGTTGACTTTTTAAAGCTGCAACGGACAAATTAGCCCGTCGTGCAGCTTCGATCCCAAATGCCGAGTCTTCAATCACTAAACAATCACTAGGCTGTAAATCAAGCTTAGATACTGTATATTGATAAATCTCAGGATTGGGTTTGCTACGTGCAAACATCTCACCACTTGTAATTAATTCAAAATAATTTTTGATTTGGTTGACTTCTAATATTCGATAGATATTTTCCAAGGGGCCTGAAGAAGCTACGGCTAAACGAATCCCATTTTTGACTAAGCCATCCAACGTAGATAAAATATCTGGATTAAACATTTCTTGGTAATTAATTGGATACTGCCTGCGAAATTCTTGATAAGCTTGCAATAATTCTTTCCTTTTTTTTATATCAGCTGGAATTAATTGTTCAAACATATCAAAAGCATTAGATCCGACAAAATGTTCTTGCACTTCTTGTGATACTGGCAAACCATTTTTCTCAAAGAAAATAGCTCGTCGCTTTTGGTAGGCCTTTTCTGAAAAAACGATCACACCGTCTACATCAAAAATGACTGCTTTTTTCATATAATATTACCTTCTCGAATATCTTCGTTCGTACCAAAGAAATAAGTTAATACAAAACCACCAATATAGCCGGCAATCAGACTAATCACATAGTTAAGCATTGGTGTAGTACCTCCGTCAATTAAAGGGATCAACGCAAGTCCGCTGGGGCCAATTGAAATCGAACCGACACCACCAAGCAAACCAACGACAGCGCCACCGATACCGCCTCCTAAACAGGCAGTGATGAATGGCCGACCTAGAGGGAGCGTCACCCCATAAATCAAGGGTTCACCAATACCCAAAATACCTACTGGTAATGCTCCTTTGATCATCTCTGTTAATTTTTTATTATTGCGACAACGTATCCACAAAGCGATGGCTGCACCAACTTGTCCTGCACCAGCCATTGCCAAAATTGGCAACAAAGTTGTACTGCCATACGTGGCAATTAATTGGAGATGAATCGGGGTCAAAATCTGGTGAAGTCCAAACATGACCATCGGTAAAAATAAGGCACCCAGGACAAAACCAGAAAAAGCGCCACCGACACCCAAAACCCAACTAATACCACCTACAAGACCATCAGAAATCCAACCAGCCAAAGGCATGATAAAGAAGATTGTAACAACACCCATAGCAGCTAATGTAAGTACTGGTGTCAAAATAATATCAACTGCATCTGGCACCACTTTGTGCAACCATTTTTCCACTTGCGCCATTAAAAAAACCGCAATAATGACACCGATCACGCCACCTTGGCCTTCAGCTAACGGTTCACCAGTAAAAATATTAGGAAGTGGCAGGTCTTCACTCATACCAGTTAGCAGGGTGACGCCCCCAATAACACCGCCCAAGCTTGGCGAAGCGCCAAATTCACGTGCAGCATTAATCCCCACGTAAATAACTAGGTAAGTAAATACACCACTTTGAATAATAGAACCAACACTTACGATATTTACCCACATATCGCCAGAAATCGTTCCAGCTTCCAACATATTCGTTAAAACAGAGGCGATCCCACCAATAATCCCGGCACCAACAAAGGCTGGAATTAATGGAACAAAGATATTAGCGATTGATTTTAAAACCTTTGACCAAGGTTTTTGGTTTTTCTTTTTCACTTCGGCATGGACTTCTTCTGCTTTAGCATTAACGTCTGCTTTTCCACTTGATGGGTCTTCTTCTGTAGGCGATTCATCCATAGGGGTTCCATCTGGACGTTCTTCGCCTAATTCCACTCCTGCCATATTGGCCATCTTTTGCGCGACTTTACTAACTGTACCAGGTCCCAGTACAATTTGTAGGGTTTCATCTTCGACAACTCCCATTACGCCTTCGACTGCTTTTAGCCCCTCAACGTCTACTTTACTATTATCAATAACGCCCATGCGAATACGAGTCATACAGTTGACGATTTTATTAACATTGTTTACGCCACCGACGTGCTCGTAAATTTCTTCTGCTAGCTTTGTATTTTTATCTGCCACTTTTTCTTCCTCCTTTAAAGTGTATTTCTGACAAACCCTTTTCCTTCAACTAGTTTTTTCTTTGCTTCATTTTTGTCTGCTCCGGTCAAAATCATAACGATTGCCAGTTTTACATTTTCTTCTGCCTGATAAAAAGTTTGATCGGCTTGTTCATAACGACAATCCGTTGCTTGCATAATAATTCGTTTGGATCGTTCTACTAGTTTTTCATTGGTGGGACGTACATCCACCATCAGATTTTTATACACCTTTCCGATGCCAATCATTGAAGCTGTTGAAAGCATATTTAATACTAATTTCTGAGCTGTCCCTGATTTAAGGCGAGTCGATCCGGTCAAGACTTCTGGACCTACTTCAACTTCGATAGGAAATTGAGCGTGCTGGCTGATTTGGGCTTCATTATTACATGCGACTGAAGCGGTAGTAGTGCCCACTTCTTTGGCGTAATCCAAACCACCAATCACATACGGCGTCCGCCCACTAGCAGCAATCCCCACAACAATATCATCTTGGTTCAAGCCTGCTTGTACCAGATCATTTTTAGCTAATTCCGGGGAATCTTCTGCTCCTTCAACTGCCACCGTCATCGCTTTCATGCCGCCTGCGATCAACCCTTGTACCATTTCTGGTTCGGTACCGAATGTAGGTACGCATTCAGCCGCATCAAGCACGCCTAAACGACCGCTTGTCCCAGCGCCAATGTAAAATAGCCGTCCTTTTTTATTAAACGTCTGGATAATTTGTTCAACAGTTTTTTGGATCTGCGGCAACGCTTTTTCAATCGCAAAGGGCACGCTCTTATCTTCATCGTTCATTGTTTGTAATACTTCCAAGATGCTCATATCATCCAAAGCCATTGTTTTTTGATTTCTAGTTTCTGTTGCTAATTTTTCTAATTCACTCAATACTATCCCTGCTTTCTCTTAATTCAAACCGGTAACCAGAAGAAATATAATCAATTAAAGCACGATCTTTTTGAATAACCTTAGCTGCCACATTCACTTTCTCATCAGCTGGTAAATCACGTTTGGTGATCTGTACTTCTCCCATATAACGTAAATAGCTTTTATTATCAATCGTCACAGACCCTTGTCGTCGCATTTGGTTATTTTCAGGTTCAATCATCTGTTGGTTATTTTTTCGGGCTTCTTGGCTTCTAACCACATCTTGCGCATCATCAACCCGATTGGTGTGCTCGCCCAGAATAAGCGAGCTATAAGTATTTGCCAGCAATTCAACTTCAAGCAGCAATTTTTTATGTTGGAAATAGCCAGTAAATTGCTCTCTAACTTTTTTTGAAAGTCCACTATCTCCAATATGAACAGCATCGCAGCCATAATGTTGAAATAAATCAATTGCAGCGGCCAGGGGGTGCTCGCGGCGATGCTCCTCCAAGGTTGGCAAGCCTGCATACAATGGTCCACGTAAATTTTCATCGCCAGGTACAAATGCAACAATCTTAAAACCTAGTGACTGCCATTTGCGATTTACCGATTGTAAATAAGTTTTTGAAAGCCCCGTTTCAGGACGCGGATAATAATTATGCCATAATTCCATGTTGGTAAAATCTGCTTGATATGACGTTAATTCGCTCACATCTTGGTCTGTCAAAGTCGAGGCGTTTAATCCTACTTGCATATGAGAAGAAACAGCAGCAATTGTTTGATTATCAATCCCATAGTCCATGCGTATCCCAGTAACCCCTATATCTTTTAACTTGTCACAAGCACCTGGCTGATTAAGATCAATTGCTAAACGACGTAAGCCATCACTTGATATATCTGCCATTAAATCCATCTGCAATTGCTGAATTATCTTACCAAGCTGTCGCAAAGTATGGATGACTGCTTGCGGATCATCTTCTGGAATATGCAAAGAAGTAAAAACACGTGTAAAACCTGCATGATTCATTTCTTCTATATATTGTTTCTTATCTTTTGACAATGGTTCTCCCAAGAAAACTGAAAAACCTAGCATGATTTACACCACCTTTACTAATACGGTTTCATTATAAACAAAAAGAAACAACATTTCAATAGACAAAAGTATATTCACGTTATTCCGAAATAACGTTTCCGTATGATCTAATTTAATTTTTATTAAAAAGTGATAAATCAATAAATCAGACAAGCTTTGAACCGTCACTAAGGTAGGAAAGGTAATAAAAGAAATGAGAACTCAGTAGAGATAGCCATTGAATTAGCAAAAGCTTTTGCTAATTGATCGACTAAAAAAGCCAGCTAAACGTTATCTCTGCTTAGCTGGTTGTCCAAATATTTTATTGCATTTTTTTACAGTGGTAACCACTCTAAAACTCGCTTAACCCAATGATCCCAATATACCCAGTCATGTTCGCCAGGGCCATCTTCAAAAGTTACATCATACCCTCGATCCTGCATTTTTTGCATTGTATAGGTGCTAGCCTGATGTAATGGATCTTCAGTCCCACAGGTAATGAAAAATTTAGGTGCCTGCGATGCATCCAGAGTTTCAATCAAATGGATTAGATCATTTTCTGACCCTTTAATTCCTGCCAGAGGACCAAAAATCCCTTCCCAATAAGCTTTACTTTTTATTTCTAATAACTGATCGATTCCTTCAGCGATCGTTAAACCACCTGAAATAGAGGCAATCGCCGCAAAATTTTCTGGCTTTCTCAATCCAAGTTTTACAGCTCCATAACCGCCCATTGACAAACCAGCCGCAAATGTTCTAGCTCTTTTCCTCGTTAATTGGGGAAATAACTCATGACAGATCTTAGGCAGCTCTTCGGCGATAAAAGTCCAATAATTCATATCATATCTAGTATTGGTATACCAAGCAAGTTCAGTAGACGGCATAATAACAGCTAAATCCATATCCTTCACATAACGCTCAATTGCCGTACGTCTTTGCCAGACACTATGATTGCCGTTCATGCCATGCCATGCAATAAATAAAGTACTGCTACATCTTCAGTTGCGCCTTTTGAGTTTGTACCCAATGTCTTTTTGGTTTCTTGCGGTAAGATGACATCTAACATAACTTCCATTTCTAACACATTAGAAAAAACATTTACTTGTAAAAGGGCCATTCTATTCATTCACATCCTTAGACATTTACTATTTATTGTAGCAGACTTTTCTTTATAATAAAAAAAGATCCTATTGATTTCTATCAATAAGGACCATTTGTAATTATTTTACACTTTTTTGTAGAATTTCTACTTTATCAGTTTTTTCCCAAGGCAGATTAATATCTGTTCTACCAAAATGCCCATAAGCAGCTGTATCTTTATAAATAGGACGACGTAAATCCAACATTTCAATGATACCAGCTGGGCGTAAATCAAAGTTTTGTCGTATTGCTTCGATCAATTTTTCTTGGGATACTTTACCCGTTCCGAAAGTATCAATAGCAATAGATACAGGCTCAGCTACACCAATAGCATAAGCAAGTTGTACTTCGACTTTATCCGCTAATTTTGCCGCGACAATATTTTTAGCAATATAACGTGCAGCATAACTTGCAGAACGATCGACTTTTGTAGCATCTTTACCAGAAAACGCACCGCCACCATGACGAGCATAACCCCCATAAGTATCTACAATAATTTTACGACCTGTTAACCCAGCATCACCTTGTGGGCCGCCAATAACAAAACGTCCTGTAGGGTTAATGAAGTATTTGGTTTGTTCATCTAATAATTCGTTAGGAATGACTACTTTAATGACTTTTTCAATCATATCGCGACGAATGGTTTCATTCGCAACATCATCGTTGTGTTGTGTACTAATAATGACAGTATCTATTCTTTTAGGTTGGTCATTTTCATCATATTCCACAGTGACTTGCGATTTTGCATCTGGACGTAAGTAACTGATTTCTTCTGATTTTCTTAGTTGGGCTAAACGAGCGACAATTTTATGACTTAAAGAAATCGGCAACGGCATCAATTCTGGTGTTTCATCTGTTGCGTAACCAAACATTAATCCTTGGTCACCAGCTCCGGTTGAATTGATTCGTTCTTCTTTATCTTCTCTTGCTTCTAACGATGTATCAACACCTTGGGCAATATCTTGTGATTGTTCGTCAATCGCGACTAAGACCGCTACGTTGTCACCATCAAAGCCATACTCTGGTCGATCATAACCAATATCTTTGATTGTTTGACGTACGACTTTTTGCATGTCTACATACGCTGACGTTGAAACTTCACCGAACACTAATACTAAACCTGTCGTTACAGAAGTTTCACAAGCAACACGTGCCATTGGATCTTGTTCTAAAAGCGCATCTAAAATTGCGTCACTAATTTGGTCAGCAATTTTATCCGGATGTCCTTCTGAAACAGATTCAGAAGTGAACAAACGTCTTTCTTTCATGATGATTCCCCCTAAAATATGTTTTTCGGTTACAAGGCATCTTCATTTGAAACAATCAAATGAATCCTCTCGGGAACTTGCAACGGTCTGATTCTAATAGACAATAAAAACAATCTATTTTCATTTCTTTTAAAGAAATGAGACAAAACCGAAACTGTCAGCAAAAGTCCTCATTTTAGTTCTAAAAAAAAGCATCCATCACTGAATGCTTCATGATCCGTACGGGATTCGAACCCGTGATACCGCCGTGAAAGGGCGGTGTCTTAACCACTTGACCAACGGATCGCTGATACGGGGAAGGAGGGATTCGAACCCTCGCGCCGCGTAAACGACCTACACCCTTAGCAGGGGCGCCTCTTCAGCCACTTGAGTACTTCCCCAAAACCAAAAAAGTATTGATTTTCATGGGCCTAAATGGACTCGAACCATCGACCTCACGCTTATCAGGCGTGCGCTCTAACCAACTGAGCTATAGGCCCATCATAATAACTACAACAAAAGCGGGTGACGAGAATCGAACTCGCGACAACAGCTTGGAAGGCTGTGGTTTTACCACTAAACTACACCCGCCTTATATGGATCGGGACAGAATCGAACTGCCGACACACGGAGCTTCAATCCGTTGCTCTACCGACTGAGCTACCAATCCAAAACGGTCTGGACGGGACTCGAACCCGCGACCTCCTGCGTGACAGGCAGGCATTCTAACCAGCTGAACTACCAGACCAGCTTTGCTGTAAATATAAATACGTACTTGAAAAAGTACAATTGCGGGAGCAGGATTTGAACCTGCGGCCTCCGGGTTATGAGCCCGACGAGCTACCAGACTGCTCTATCCCGCGATAATAAGCTAATGATCACTTGCATAGATACAAGGATTTTAGTAAAGGAGGATAAGGGATTCGAACCCTTGCACGGTTTTACCCGCCTGACGGTTTTCAAGACCGTTCCCTTCAGCCGGACTTGGGTAATCCTCCATTAATTCCCAAGGCGCATGGTCCGTACGGGATTCGAACCCGTGATACCGCCGTGAAAGGGCGGTGTCTTAACCACTTGACCAACGGACCTGTTTGTTTAGTAAAGTGGGCCTAAATGGACTCGAACCATCGACCTCACGCTTATCAGGCGTGCGCTCTAACCAACTGAGCTATAGGCCCAAATGATAATACAACAAGCGGGTGACGAGAATCGAACTCGCGACAACAGCTTGGAAGGCTGTGGTTTTACCACTAAACTACACCCGCATGGCGGTCTGGACGGGACTCGAACCCGCGACCTCCTGCGTGACAGGCAGGCATTCTAACCAGCTGAACTACCAGACCAATTTTGTTGTATCATCGATACTTGAAAAACAAGTATAATTGCGGGAGCAGGATTTGAACCTGCGGCCTCCGGGTTATGAGCCCGACGAGCTACCAGACTGCTCTATCCCGCGATAATAAACTAATGATCACTTGCATAAATACAAGGATTTTTAGTAAAGGAGGATAAGGGATTCGAACCCTTGCACGGTTTTACCCGCCTGACGGTTTTCAAGACCGTTCCCTTCAGCCGGACTTGGGTAATCCTCCAACAAATAAATAAAATGATAGTGACGCAATGGACCTTGTAGGACTCGAACCTACGACCTGACGGTTATGAGCCGTCTGCTCTAACCAACTGAGCTAAAGGTCCAAGCTCTTAATCAAAATCGCGGTGGAGGGGATCGAACCCACGACCTCCCGGGTATGAACCGGACGCTCTAGCCAAGCTGAGCTACACCGCGAAAATCATTTTATTAAATGATATGGAGCCTAGCGGGATCGAACCGCTGACCTCCTGCGTGCAAAGCAGGCGCTCTCCCAGCTGAGCTAAGGCCCCAAATTAAAACTCATCGGGAAGACAGGATTCGAACCTACGACCCCTTGGTCCCAAACCAAGTGCTCTACCAAGCTGAGCTACTTCCCGTTACGCGCCCAGAAGGATTTGAACCCTCAACCTTCTGATCCGTAGTCAGACACTCTGTCCAGTTGAGCTATGGGCGCAATACAATGAAACAATGCCGAGGACCGGAATCGAACCGGTACGGTAATACACTTACCGCAGGATTTTAAGTCCTGTGCGTCTGCCAGTTCCGCCACCCCGGCGTGGTTTTGGCATCAAGCGGAAAACGGGATTCGAACCCGCGACCCCCACCTTGGCAAGGTGGTGCTCTACCGCTGAGCTATTTCCGCAGCTCTTTAGATGCCGGCTAAAGGACTTGAACCCTCGACCCTCTGATTACAAATCAGATGCTCTACCAACTGAGCTAAGCCGGCGCATGTCTATCATGCCATGCGGGTGAAGGGACTTGAACCCCCACGCCTTGCGGCGCTAGATCCTAAATCTAGTGCGTCTGCCAATTCCGCCACACCCGCTGATTGATCTAAAATGAGTCGTACAGGGTTCGAACCTGTGACCCTCTGATTAAAAGTCAGATGCTCTACCAACTGAGCTAACGACTCAATGGAGGTTATAGGGCTCGAACCTATGACCCTCTGCTTGTAAGGCAGATGCTCTCCCAGCTGAGCTAAACCTCCTGATTCCGCGTGGCGACGTCCGACTCTCACAAGGGGATAACCCCTCACTACAATTGGCGCTAAGAAGCTTAACGACTGTGTTCGGCATGGGAACAGGTGTCTCCTTCTTGCGATCGCCACCACACACAAAATCATGTTGAGTGAACCTTTCGTTCTCTCAAAACTGGATGAAAAACAACCGCCATTTGCAACCGAAAACCCTTGAACCTGTGGTTAAGTCCTCGATCGATTAGTATCCGTCCGCTCCAACCCTCACGGGTCTTCCACTTCGGACCTATCTACCTGATCTTCTTTCAGGGATCTTACTTTCTTTGAAGAAAGGGGAAATCTCATCTTGAGGGGGACTTCACGCTTAGATGCTTTCAGCGTTTATTCCTGCCCTACATAGCTACCCAGCGATGCCGTTGGCACGACAACTGGTACACCAGCGGTAGGTCCATCCCGGTCCTCTCGTACTAAGGACAGCGCCTCGCAAATTTCCTACGCCCGCGACGGATAGGGACCGAACTGTCTCACGACGTTCTGAACCCAGCTCGCGTGCCGCTTTAATGGGCGAACAGCCCAACCCTTGGGACCGACTACAGCCCCAGGATGCGACGAGCCGACATCGAGGTGCCAAACCTCCCCGTCGATGTGGACTCTTGGGGGAGATAAGCCTGTTATCCCCAGGGTAGCTTTTATCCGTTGAGCGATGGCCCTTCCATGCGGAACCACCGGATCACTAAGCCCGACTTTCGTCCCTGCTCGACTTGTCTGTCTCGCAGTCAAGCTCCCTTCTGCCTTTACACTCGTTGAATGATTTCCAACCATTCTGAGGGAACCTTGGGGCGCCTCCGTTACCTTTTGGGAGGCGACCGCCCCAGTCAAACTGCCCATCTGACACTGTCTCCCGCCACGCTGAGTGGCGCGGGTTAGAGTGGCCATAACGCAAGGGTAGTATCCCACTGATGCCTCCTTCGAGACTCGCGTCCCGAATTCTACGGCTCCTACCTATCCTGTACATGCGGTACAGACACGCAATATCAAATTACAGTAAAGCTCCATGGGGTCTTTCCGTCCTGTCGCGGGTAACCTGCATTTTCACAGGTACTAAAATTTCACCGAGTCTCTCGTTGAGACAGTGCCCAAATCGTTACGCCTTTCGTGCGGGTCGGAACTTACCCGACAAGGAATTTCGCTACCTTAGGACCGTTATAGTTACGGCCGCCGTTTACTGGGGCTTCAATTCGTACCTTCGCTTACGCTAAGCACTCCTCTTAACCTTCCAGCACCGGGCAGGCGTCAGCCCCTATACGTCATCTTACGATTTTGCAGAGACCTGTGTTTTTGATAAACAGTCGCTTGGGCCTATTCACTGCGGCTGCTCGTTAGAGCAGCACCCCTTCTCCCGAAGTTACGGGGTCATTTTGCCGAGTTCCTTAACGAGAGTTCGCTCGCTCACCTGAGGATACTCTCCTCGACTACCTGTGTCGGTTTGCGGTACGGGCCATTGCCTTCTTGCTAGAAGTTTTTCTTGGCAGTGTGACGCCAGAACTTCGGTACTTAAATTTCCCTCCCCGTCACAGCTGGTCGTTGACAAGAAAAAGCCTTTCACTCTTTCTCCGACTCACTGCTTGGACAGACCTTTCCATTCGTCTGCTTTCTTTTGCCTCCTGCGTCCCTCCATCACTCAAATGAAGACAACAGGTACAGGAATATCAACCTGTTGGCCATCGCCTACGCCTTTCGGCCTCAGCTTAGGTCCCGACTAACCCTGGGCGGACGAGCCTTCCCCAGGAAACCTTAGTCTTACGGTGGACAGGATTCTCACCTGTCTTTCGCTACTCATACCGGCATTCTCACTTCTAAGCGCTCCAGCAGTCCTTACGATCTGCCTTCTCTGCCCTTAGAACGCTCTCCTACCAATGCACCCTAAGGGTGCATTCCACAGCTTCGGCAGTATGTTTAGCCCCGGTAAATTTTCGGCGCAGGGTCACTCGACTAGTGAGCTATTACGCACTCTTTCAATGATGGCTGCTTCTGAGCCAACATCCTAGTTGTCTGAGCAACCCCACCTCCTTTTCCACTTAACATACATTTAGGGGCCTTAGCTGGTGGTCTGGGCTGTTTCCCTTTCGACGATGGATCTTATCACTCACCGTCTGACTGCCGAGGCAAAATGAATGGCATTCGGAGTTTATCTGCATTCGGTAACCCGAAAGGGGCCCCTCGTCCAAACAGTGCTCTACCTCCATCATTCGTTCCTCGACGCTAGCCCTAAAGCTATTTCGGAGAGAACCAGCTATCTCCAAGTTCGTTTGGAATTTCTCCGCTACCCACACCTCATCCCCGCACTTTTCAACGTACGTGGGTTCGGTCCTCCAGTGCGTTTTACCGCACCTTCAACCTGGACATGGGTAGATCACCTGGTTTCGGGTCTGCGTCGACTGACTCAAAGCGCCCATTTCAGACTCGCTTTCGCTGCGGCTCCGTCTTTTTACGACTTAACCTCGCCAGCCAACGCAACTCGCCGGTTCATTCTGCAAAAGGCACGCTATCACCCATTAACGGGCTCTAACTTGTTGTAAGCACACGGTTTCAGGATCTCTTTCACTCCCCTTCCGGGGTGCTTTTCACCTTTCCCTCACGGTACTGGTTCACTATCGGTCACTAGGGAGTATTTAGCCTTGGGAGATGGTCCTCCCGGTTTCCGACGGCATTTCGCGTGTGCCGCCGTACTCAGGATCCGTTAAAACAAGTTGCCGGCCTTCGCCTACGGGGCTCTTACCCGCTCTGGCGGATCGTTCCAGATCCTTTGGCTGCCCTTTTTCTTGTGCTGTTAACGTCCTACAACCCCAAGATGCAAGCATCCTGGTTTGGGCTCTTCCCGTTTCGCTCGCCGCTACTCAGGGAATCGAGTTTTCTTTTTCTTCCTGCAGGTACTAAGATGTTTCAGTTCCCTGCGTCTACCGCTTGCCTGCTATGTATTCACAGATCAAGCCACATTCGATTAAAAATGCGGGGTTTCCCCATTCGGAAATCTCTGGATCCTAGCTTACTTACAGCTCCCCAGAGCATATCGGTGTTGGTCCCGTCCTTCATCGGCTCCTAGTGCCAAGGCATTCACCGTGTGCCCTTTTCTACTTAACCTTACTCGACCTTGCGGTCGAGGGACCAACGATGGTTCTATACTTTTAGCGATAAAAGCCCATCGATGGTCGCTTTTTTTTTGAACTCTTTCAAAAACGCGTTCAACGCGATTCTCGGTTGGTGTTGATTGTTGTTTTTCTATCCAGTTTTCAAAGAACCAAAGGTAACGACCTTAAAGGTCGTTCATGGAGCCTAGCGGGATCGAACCGCTGACCTCCTGCGTGCAAAGCAGGCGCTCTCCCATCTGAGCTAAGGCCCCCTTGCGGGGGTAGACCTCTCAAAACTGAACAAAGCGCAAACGATGTGTAAAGCTTCCGTAATTTTTCCTTAGAAAGGAGGTGATCCAGCCGCACCTTCCGATACGGCTACCTTGTTACGACTTCACCCCAATCATTCATCCCACCTTAGGCGGCTGGCTCCTCTAATGAGGTTGCCGCACCGACTTTGGGTGTTACAAACTCTCGTGGTGTGACGGGCGGTGTGTACAAGGCCCGGGAACGGATTCACCGCGGCATGCTGATCCGCGATTACTAGCGATTCCGGCTTCATGCAGGCGAGTTGCAGCCTGCAATCCGAACTGAGAGAAGCTTTCAGAGATTCGCGCGGCCTTGCGGCTTGGCTTGCTCGTTGTACTTCCCATTGTAGCACGTGTGTAGCCCAGGTCATAAGGGGCATGATGATTTGACGTCATCCCCACCTTCCTCCGGTTTGTCACCGGCAGTCTTGCTAGAGTGCCCAACTGAATGCTGGCAACTAACAATAAGGGTTGCGCTCGTTGCGGGACTTAACCCAACATCTCACGACACGAGCTGACGACAACCATGCACCACCTGTCACTTTGCCCCCGAAGGGGAAACGCGATCTCTCGCGTGGTCAAAGGATGTCAAGACCTGGTAAGGTTCTTCGCGTTGCTTCGAATTAAACCACATGCTCCACCGCTTGTGCGGGCCCCCGTCAATTCCTTTGAGTTTCAACCTTGCGGTCGTACTCCCCAGGCGGAGTGCTTAATGCGTTAACTGCAGCACTGAAGGGCGGAAACCCTCCAACACTTAGCACTCATCGTTTACGGCGTGGACTACCAGGGTATCTAATCCTGTTTGCTACCCACGCTTTCGAGCCTCAGCGTCAGTTACAGACCAGAGAGCCGCCTTCGCCACTGGTGTTCCTCCATATATCTACGCATTTCACCGCTACACATGGAATTCCACTCTCCTCTTCTGCACTCAAGTGATCCAGTTTCCAATGACCCTCCCCGGTTGAGCCGGGGGCTTTCACATCAGACTTAAATCACCGCCTGCGCTCGCTTTACGCCCAATAAATCCGGACAACGCTTGCCACCTACGTATTACCGCGGCTGCTGGCACGTAGTTAGCCGTGGCTTTCTGGTCAGCTACCGTCATAGAAAAAGCATTGCCTCTTTTTCCTGTTCTTTACTGACAACAGAGCTTTACGATCCGAAAACCTTCTTCACTCACGCGGCGTTGCTCGGTCAGACTTTCGTCCATTGCCGAAGATTCCCTACTGCTGCCTCCCGTAGGAGTCTGGGCCGTGTCTCAGTCCCAGTGTGGCCGATCACCCTCTCAGGTCGGCTATGCATCGTTGCTTTGGTGAGCCGTTACCTCACCAACTGGCTAATGCACCGCGGGACCAGCCATCAGTGACGCAAAAAGCGCCTTTTAGCTTTCTTTCAGGCGAAAGAAAGCCTTATGCGGTATTAGCACCTGTTTCCAAGTGTTATCCCCCGCTGATGGATAGGTTCCCCACGTGTTACTCACCCGTCCGCCACTCCGCTTCAAAAGAAACCGAAGTTTCGATCGAAGCAGCGTTCGACTTGCATGTATTAGGCACGCCGCCAGCGTTCGTCCTGAGCCAGGATCAAACTCTCATCTTGAATTTGATCGATCAACACCGTTGATCGTTTCAGCTCTTGTTACTTTTACGCTTGCGTCTTGCTTGCGTTGTTGTTAATGTTTGTTGCTTCTTTTAGAAGCGCCCTACACATTGGTTCGTTTGCTTGCTTTGTTCAGTTTTCAAAGGTCTACTATTTGTCGCCGTAGCAACTTTTATATCTTATCAGCGTGACAAGCTTTTGTCAACACTTTTTTAATAAAACTCTTAAAAAGTTTTCTTGTTCACAGCGACTTGATAATCTTACCAAAACTGTAAACATGCGTCAATCATTTTTGTAAAAAAATGAAAAAGTTTTTCATTGCCACAACCAAATAATAATATATCAATAAAAACCCCTTAGGTCAATAATTACAACGCATGTTTTTAAAAGAAATTCTAATCACGATTGATTCAAAAACGAGCTTTTATATTGTTCGTTTTTTTATAACAAAAAAACTGCGGATATCATTAACCGCAGTTTTTAAACTTAACGCATTGTTGGGAAAAGCAGTACATCGCGAATTGATTGGGCATCTGTTAACAACATGATCAATCGATCAATTCCAATACCTAATCCGCCAGTAGGTGGCATCCCATATTCTAGTGCTTCCAAGAAATCTTCATCTACTCCATGAGCTTCTTCATTACCGGCAACGCGTTCTTTTTCTTGTTCTTCAAAACGAGCACGTTGATCAATTGGGTCATTCAATTCGGTAAATGCATTAGCAAATTCATGACCGACAATAAATAGCTCAAAACGATCAGTAAACCGTGAATCATCCGGGCTTTTCTTAGCCAGTGGAGAAACTTCTACAGGATGTCCATAAACAAAGGTCGGTTGTTGTAATTTATCTTCAACAAACGTTTCAAAAAATTCGTTGATAATATGTCCGACACTCATTGACTCCGTAATAGCTACATGATGTTTGTCAGCTAACTCTCTTGCTTGATCTAAAGATATTTCTTGCCAAAAATCAATTCCGGTATACTCTTTAATTGCATCAATCATATGAAGGCGGGCAAAATCAGCTCCTAAATCAACTGTCTGGTCATCATAAGTAATTTGGTTGGTCCCTAATACATTTTCAGCAACATCACGAATAATTCCTTCTGTTAGGTCCATAACATCACCAAAGTTGGCGTATGCTGTATAACATTCTAACATAGTAAATTCTGGATTATGAGTGGTATCAATTCCTTCATTGCGGAAAACACGACCAATTTCATAAACTTTTTCCATTCCACCCACAATTAATCGTTTCAAATGCAGTTCTAAAGCAATACGTAGATATAAATCAATATCTAATGCGTTATGATGCGTAATAAACGGACGAGCAGCAGCTCCCCCTGCTTGATTGTGTAATACTGGAGTTTCAACTTCTAAGTAGCCACGATGGTCCAAGTAGCGTCTAATTTCACTAATAATCTGACTACGTTTTTTAAAGCGCTCAAAACTATCGCGATTACTAATTAAATCTAGTGACCGTTGGCGATAGCGCTGTTCAACGTTTGTTAAGCCATGGTATTTTTCTGGCAATGGACGCAACGCTTTTGATAGAAGTGTAACTTTTTCAGCTTTAATAGAGACCTCACCAGTGTTTGTTTTCATTATTTGACCAGTAACGCCATAAAAGTCTCCTAAATCTGCTTGCTTAAAAATAGCATAATTGTCTTCACCGACTTCATCTTTGCGGACGTAGATCTGAATTTTCCCTTCACGATCTTGTAAATGCGCAAAACCGACTTTCCCTTTTCCTCTTTTTGAAACCATACGACCAGCAACACTCGCCGTAAGACCCATTTCATTTAATTCTTCTTTCGTACGAGCATCAAATACTTCATGCAATTCATTAGAATTATGCGTACGGTCAAAGCGTTGGCCAAACGGATCAATTCCTTCTTCTTGCAATGCTTCCATCTTTTGACGACGGACCAACATTTGATCATTTAACTCAGCTTGATTTTCATGTTCTCCTGCCACAAATTTTCCTCCGTTCTCTGATAGGCTTCCTTTTTATAATGCCAATGATACGAAAAAAAAGCAAGCCGAAAAGAGAATACGACTTGGATTTTTTTCTCAAGTTAATGTTTAACAGATAGTTTTTTGGTTTTTCTTAAACATTCACCCAACAAATAATTAAGTATTACCCATTACTGCTTCTTGTTTAAGTTCAGCTAACTCTTGTTCAGTAAAATAATATTTATTATCACAAAATGCACAAACTGCTTCTGCTTCATGATCTTCATCAATGATCGCTTGGATTTCTTGGGTACCCAATGAAATCAGCCCGCTAGCAAACCTTTCTTTAGAACAATCACATTTAAACTGTACTGGCATTTTCTCCAAAATGGCCACAGGTTCATCACCAAAAATAAAATCTAAAATTTCTTCTGGCGTTTTTCCTTCATCCAACATAGAAGAAACCTTTGGTAAATGCTGCAAACGTTCTTCTAAAGCAGCCACTACTTCTTCATCAGCGCCAGGCATCATTTGTATCATAAAACCACCAGCTGTTTTAATTGAATCATCAGTATCAACTAAAACACTCACACCAACAGAAGAAGGTGTTTGTTCGGACACAGCAAGATAGTAGGTAAAGTCCTCCCCTAATTCACCTGATACAATAGGCGTTTGCCCAGAAAATGGTTCTTTTAGACCAAGATCTTTGGTCACCGAAAAAATCCCTTGAGTTCCTACAGCTCCTTGAACATCGATTTTTCCTTGTTCATTTAAAGGTAAGCTGACATGTGGGTTTTGGATATATCCTTTGACGTCTCCGCTACCATTGCTTGTCGCAATGATCGCTCCACCAGGTCCGTCACCTTGAATACGAACAGTAATAGTATCGTTTCCCTTAACTGTACTTCCTAACAACAGGCTGCCAATTAAGGTACGACCTAAGGCTGCTGAGGAGGTATTCCAGGCATCGTGTCTTTTTTGTGCTTCACTGACGGTTTGAGTAGCATTAACTGCATAGGCTCGGACAAAACCTCTATAAGCCATTGCTTTTACTAAATAGTCATTCATTGTTTGGTTCTCCTTTAAAAACGGCTAAAAGGCAATATTTTCGCCTCTTCTTATTAATGAATCTTACTACTGAAACATAGCAAGGTTCAACTTTTCTGTCTGCACAAGGCAAAGAGGCTGGGACAAAAGCCTCCAGCAACGGTAAAATTTCTGAATAACTAGGACTTTGCTCCTGCGATTACTCGTCGCACAAAACTTTGCTCCTGCGATTACTCGTCGCAAAAGACGAATGAGCAAAAATTAGAGCCCCTAATTTTTCGTGAACCATTGCTAGAAATAGCTTATGTTCCAGCCTCTTTTATTGTGTAATTATTCGAAACAATTATTCATCTCTTGAATCCGAATTACGGTCTTGTCCTTCTGATGAAGAATCAGTTGATTCATTCGAATCTTCTTTATGTTCATCCGCTGGTTCCGTAGAATCACCAGAATCATCGTTTCCTTCATCTTTTTCATCGACCCGACTTTGTTCTTCTTTCTTTTCCAAAGCGCGTTTTGCTTCTTCAAAAGATTGTCCGTTTTCACTCGGATATTCACTTTCTTCGGCATAAGATGCTGGCATTTCGCCTGTTTCAAACAACGATTTGATTGCTTTAGCATCAAGTGTTTCGTATTCTAATAGTTTTTCAGCAATCAATTTATGTTGCTGGCGATGTGCTTCGATAATTTCACTAGCTTTTTTATGCCCGTTATTTACGATATTACGCACTTCATCATCAATTTCATAAGCAAATTGTTCAGAATAAGATTTTGTTTGCCCATAATCGCGGCCGACAAATACTTGATTGCCTCCTTCATATTGGATCGGACCAAGTTTGTCGCTCATACCATATTGAGTCACCATACTACGTGCTATGTTAGTTGCTTGTTCGAAGTCATTAGAAGCGCCCGTTGATTGGGAACCAAAAACAATTTCTTCAGCAGCACGCCCACCTAGTAACCCTGCGATTTGTTCAGTTAAATCATCTTTAGTCATAAGATTTTGATCTTCTTTAGGCAAGGCAATCATATAACCGCCCGCACGACCACGTGGAATAATTGTTACTTTGTGAACCACGCGTGCACGGCTCAACACTAAGCCGACAATAGTATGTCCTGCTTCGTGGAAGGCCACCATTTCGCGTTCTGTCTTATTGATAACATTATCTTTCTTCGCTGGACCTGCAATGACACGATCTTCTGCTTCATCAATATCAGAGGCATCAATTTTCTTCTTACCGCGTCTTGCCGCAACAAGTGCTGCTTCATTCAACACGTTTTCCAAATCTGCCCCAGAAAAACCAGGTGTTTGTTGTGCAACAACTTTTAAATCAACGTCTTCGGTTAATGGTTTATTGCGAGAATGAACTCGTAAAATAGCTTCACGACCTTTAACATCAGGACGTCCAACTAAGATTTGTCGGTCGAAACGGCCAGGTCGTAACAAGGCTGGGTCCAAGACATCTGAACGGTTCGTCGCAGAAATAACGATAACTCCTTCGTTGCCTTCAAAACCATCCATTTCAACTAATAATTGATTTAGGGTTTGTTCCCGTTCGTCATGGCCGCCGCCCATACCAGCACCACGTTGACGAGCAACTGCATCGATTTCATCAATAAAGATAATAGCTGGAGCATTTTTCTTCGCTGTTTCGAATAAATCACGTACACGACTAGCCCCAACACCTACAAACATTTCAACAAAGTCTGAACCGGAAATTGAGTAGAACGGTACGCCGGCTTCACCAGCTACTGCTTTAGCTAAAAGGGTTTTCCCTGTTCCTGGAGGGCCTTCTAAAAGAACTCCTGCCGGAATACGAGCGCCTAATTCAGAGAAGCGACGTGGGTCTTTCAGAAATTCAACAACTTCGACCAATTCTTGTTTTTCTTCTTCAGCACCTGCTACATCAGAAAAACGAATTTTATTAGCCTTTTTATCTGCTTCTTTGGCTTTGGACTTGCCGAAATTCATCATTCGGCCACCGCCACCACCACCGCCGCCGCCTTGTTGACCCATCATTAAATAAAATAGGACCAAAAGACCTAACAGTGGTAAGAAACTTATAAGCAGTGATACCCAAATGCCACTACTTGATTCTTCTTCAATGGATGTCTGTACAGAATTTTCATCGGCTAACTCACTTATCTCACTTAACGTTGAGTCATTTGGCAAAGCCACCGTTGAGAACTGTTTAGTCGTTGATTCAGTTGAACCTAATATTGCTAATCCATTATTATTGTTAACTGTTTTCTCTTCTTCGTATTCACCTGTAATTTGGTAAACGCCATTGGTTGGCTGCACATTAAATGATTCAATGTCGCCAGCTTCTAATTGTTCAGTAAAGGTAGAGTATTGTATTTCTGGCGTTTCATCTCTACCATCGCCTAGGAAGAAGTAAACAACCATTACCATGGCCAAAATGATCAGCACATAGTATAAAGTGTTTCTTGCTGTCCCTTTATTATTTTTGTTCATGCGGCCCCTCCTTGCCAATTTGTCTTATTTTGACCTTTTATATTGTATCATATCTTGCTTTACTTCGGTCAAATTTTTGTTTCATATATACTTGGTTTTAGTACTCCAACATAAGGTAGATTGCGATACTGTTCAGCAAAATCCAACCCGTAGCCAACCACAAATTCATTAGGAACATCAAATCCGATATAATCAGCTTCAATATCCACTACACGTCCTTCTGGTTTATCCAAAAGCGTGACAATTGAAACAGAATTTGCTTGGCGATATTTAAATAAATCTACCAAGTAATTAAGCGTACGGCCGCTATCAATAATATCTTCTACGATCAACATATCGCGTCCTTTTACGTTTGTATCCAGATCCTTTACGATTTTCACTTCACCTGATGAAACCGTCGCATTTCCATAACTTGATACATCCATAAAGTCAAGTTCTATATATGTATCCATCTGACGTACAATGTCGGCCATAAATGGTATAGCGCCTTTTAATACGCCAACTACAAGCGGTTGTTTGTTTTTATATACTGCTGTAAGTTCTTTGCCTAGTTCTTCACAACGCTTGTAAATTTCTTCTCGTGTAATCAATATTTTCTCAATATCTTTTTCCAGCATCTGCTTCCCCTTCCAGCTTTCACTCTCGATACTTATAAAGAAGTACGTAGTGTATTTTAGCAGTTTCTTTAGCAATACACAAATAAGAAAATACATAGGGTAATAAGCCTAAAACATTCCCTTGAAGGTCGGTTATGACCCATGCTTCATCCCGTGAAGCTCGAGGGGTTTTTTTATCGATAAAAAAACGCGAAATCTTTTTGTTCAATTGTTCGTTTAATTGAATACGATCGCCTGCACGCCGTCTACGAAAAATAACCGTAGAAGGAAATTCTAATGTTAAATTTTGGCGATATTCTAACCAAAGTTTGACTTTTTCTGGAACTTTCACTTGGTCTTTAGGAAAAATACCCACCCATTCGTTCGCTGATAAAAATGACGATTGCCCAGTATGAAGCGTAGTCGGCTCAATATCATCAGTAACAGAATTGCTTTGGCGTAAAAATAATTGTCCATAACTTTTTTGAAACTGCCAAGTTTGTTCGACATCCATTTCCCAATGTGCCTTTTCTTTAGCCAAAAGTTCCATAACTTGCCCGATTTGTTTAGCACTAAGCGTTAAACCATAATACTGACGCGCCTTTTTTGTAAGTTCTTCTAAGAAAAAAAAGCGTTGCGCTTGAGACAGGGCCAAGAAGCCGTTAACATCTATTTCAAATTCATCACGTTTTTCTTTGATGTTTGCTTGATACCAGTGTTCTTGTTGCTCTGAAATAATCTCTTGAGCAGCACTTAATTGTCGGGATAATTGTTGGAAATGCTGTAGTGCTTGTTTATTTTCTTCTTTTAAAAGCGGTACGACTTGATGTCTAATCCGATTTCTTTGCATATCAAGGGAAGCGTTTGTCTGATCTTCAAAATAGACAATGCCATTTTCCTTACTGTAATCCAAAATCTCTTGTTTTGCTACATTCAATAAGGGCCTGACTAATACCTGGTTTTTACCAAACGATTGCCTAGGTAAGATTCCCTTAGCTGAAAACAGATTTCCTTCACGAACCATTTTCATGATCATGGTTTCCATCTGGTCATCGCTATGATGGGCCGTAGTGAGCACTTGGTAATCATAGGTTTGCATAGTTTCTTTAAAAAAGTTGTAACGAAACGTACGTGCTTTTTCTTCCACTCCGGTAGTTGGCGGGTTGTGCCAACAAGTCGCATAAAATGGTAGACTTTTCTTTTGACAGTAGTTTCTTAAAAAGTTTTCTTCTTCATCAGAAGCCTTACGCAACCGGTGGTTCACATGAGCTACACCAATGGCAAAACCAATCTTTTCCTGCAAGGTTTCTAAAATATGCAGCAGAACCATCGAATCAACGCCGGTGGATACCGCGACCAGAACACGGTCATTAAACGTTAATAGTTTTTTTTCTTTTATAAACGCCTCAACTTGCCAAGAAAGCATAAGTTTCCCCTCGCCTTGTTTAACTAGAATTTCTAAAAAAAGAAAACAGACAAAAAATCCGCATCCATCAGTCAGCGAACCTTCAGCCTGCTATAATATTTAGTTTCTGCGACCGCCGCGACCACCGCGTTTTCCTTCAGTGTTCCTTCTTAATGAAGACAAGCGATCGTCACTTTCTTTTAAGAACGAATTCATTAATGAATCGAAGTCTTCTTTATTATTTCCAGCATTTTGATTGCGTGTTTGTGGTTTTTTCTGCGTTGGACGATGTGTTGTATTCCCTTGTTCTCGTTTTTCTTCTTTCGGCTTATCTTCTGCTTTACGTATGGATAGACCGATCTTTCCATCGTCACCGACAGAAGTAACTAAAACAGTCACTTCATCACCAACAGTTAATACATCGTGGATATCTTTGACAAAACCATTTGAAATTTCGCTGATATGAACAAGACCTGTTTTTTTATCCCCTAAATCAATAAATGCACCAAAATTTGTAATCCCTGACACTTTTCCCTTTAGTTTTGCTCCAACTTCGATTGACATAAAAAAAATGTTCCTCCTAAATTTTACCGTTTCTAAAATAATTACAGCTTTTCTCAAGCTAAGAAGATACGCAAGCCAAATTTATCTGACCCTCTACAAACGTATCTGTTCATTTACACAAAATTTGTTGCTTTGTATCTTAGGCAGGCAAACCTAAGTTCCCACTACCTACATTTTAGCATATAATCTTTGTCATTGACACGTTTTTTGACTTTTAGCACAAAATAAAAAACGCTAATCTGACTCGTTTATTTCTTCATCACTTTCATTTCCTGGCAATGGAAAAACGATTTCATCGTCATCTGAATACAAAAAACGACTTCTGGCAATCTTAGCAACGTAGTCTTCATCTTTTAACAAAGAGACATCCTTTTTTAAATTTTCTGTTTGTTTGGTAACATCTTTTTGTTCAGCTACTGTTTCTTCTCTGTAGTTTTCTAATTTTTGCAAACGTAAGTAATCATTAAACAAAGATATGCCAACACTTAAGAAAACAATGGCAGCGACGACAAAAATCGCCAGTAAACGTCGTCTTCTAAAGATAATTTGACGCTGTTCTTTTGCATATTTCGCATACTGTTTTTTGGCATATTCGTTGTCTAGGACCTTTACATTTGATTTTTCTTGATTGTCCACGCAAACCGCTCCAGTCTTCCTTAGTTGACCTTTATTATACCAACATCCACTATGCTTGTCTAACGCAAATTACTTAAATTTTTCTTTCGTCTGAAACGATCTCATACATTCCTTGAGCGTCTTCTTTTTTGGTTGATTCATGCAATGCATTCACCTTAAGTTCCACTGTGCGGTTGCCAAATTGGATTTTTACCAGGTCGCCTATTTTAACTGTACTGCTTGATTTTGCTAGGTTTCCATTAATTTGGATACGTCCTTTATCTGCGACTTCTTTAGCCACTGTTCGTCTTTTAATTATTCTTGAAATTTTTAAAAATTTATCTATTCTCATTCGATTTCCCTCCGATACGTAAGATCTTTTTTCCAAAGGGCAACAATAACCACTCGCGAATAGTAAACAAACGCAAAGTAACTGCTGCTTTTACAAATATGCTAGCTCCTAACAAAACACCGAATAAACTTAAGCCCAAAGCCATCGTTCGTGATTTTACCGGTCCTAAAACTAACGTAAACCCAATGAAAAATACCGCTAGAATAGTGGCCATCAGGAGAATACAGCTTAATAATTTCCAAGCAAAATGTCGATCTTTTCTGAAATCATTAATGGATTTGCTTTCCGCACGAATTAAATATAGCAAAACCCCAATCAATCCCAAAAGAGTTGATAAACTAGCGCCGAAAGTCCCTAAATAAAACGTTAGTATGCCGGTAGCTAAAAGCTTTATCCCGAGGCCAACACCAGCCGCTTTTAACGCCGGTAAAAAAGAACCTTGACTTTGAGCAATGCTTTGATAAGCCTGGATTTCAGCCATTAACCCTACAGCAAAAACAAAAACCATCAGTGTCAAATTTCCTGAAGAGTCTTTAAATAAAGCAAAGTTCAAATAAGGCATTAGAACGGCTAAACCACAAGAAGCTGCACCGGCAATTGCGGTAGTAAAACGTAAGTATATTTTAGCAGAGTTAACAAACTGCTTTTTATTTTTTTGTACAATTAATTTCGTTAGGGCTGGCAAAAAAGTAGCACTTAAGGCAGTAGCAACGACCAATCCTAATTGCACGAGCGGCTGCCCTCGATCATAAACTCCTTTGGCCACTTTAGCGCTTTGTTCTATTAACCCGCTTCTAGTTAATGAATTAACAATCAAAAACGAATCCACTAGTTGAAATAAAATCAGCATACCACTATAAATAGACACCAAGCCGCCCTCAACAAAGAAGCGTCTTATCAGCCATTTCTCTTTTGGAAGACCGGGTGCTAGTAAGCGCACGCGTAAATGGATGCCATAGATTTTTCGATCGTAATACAACAAAACAAGCCAAGCTGCCACCCCCCCGACAAAAGCGCCAGCCATCGCGAATGCTCCGGTTTGATAAATTGTCAAAGAAAAGTAAGTGAAACCTGTAGCTGACAGTAATATAATACCTACCCGCAGCAACTGTTCAATCACCTGTGAAACCGCCGTCGGTACCATTAACAGTTCGCCTTGAAATAGGCCCCGATATAAAGATAAAACCGGCATCAGCAAAAAAGTGAAAGAAGCAACTCGAATAACCATTACCAGAGCTGGATCCCCCATTGAACTAGCTAATCCACGGCTGAAGAAAAAGGTAAAGCCCCATAACGCCAACGCACACCAACACAGTAGTGAATAACTGTCATTTAAAATGCGCTGCTTTTCTTTAGGGCTCGTTTGTTCCGCCACTAATTTGGATAAAAATTGGGGGAACCCCGTCAATGCAAACGTCATAGCAATGCCATAGATGGGATAAACTTGCTGATAAACATAGAAACCTTCATCACCAACAATATTTTGAAAGGGTACACGATAAATCGCGCTTAACAATTTTGCAATGAAAGAAGCAACGGTTAAAACTACTGCCCCTTCCATCATTGTTTTCATTTGATTGCGAGCCACAAGTTTCCTCCTCTTACCATCATTGACTTTGAGTTTGCAGCTGGCTTTGGTATCTTTCTTCGCGCAAAGCTTTTACAAACGACTGTAATTCTTGGAGCCAGACCATCTCGTGCATTCCTTTAGGTATCGTCAACTTGATTTGCATTTTTTCTTTTTCTACACCCAGGGTAGCCTTTAATTTTGTAGCAGCAAGTGCAGCAAATAATTGTTCCACCGAGTAATTATTCGTTCCTACTTTACTTAAACAAACAACGAGTGTCTGATCGTCTTTAGTAATTTTTTCAACCAAGGCGCGGTCAGCATTCATCTTCATTTCACCCACCGATAGTAGATGAGCAACTTCATCAGGGAACTCACCAAATCGATCCAGCAGATCGTCTTGTAATTCGTCAAGATTATCCGTACTGTCCAACTCGCGTACACGTTTATAAATTTCGATTTTTTGTCTTTCATCAGCAATATAATCTGCTGGAATATACGCGTCAATAGCCAAATCGATTTCAGCGGTCGTAGTTTGCATTTGCGTATTTTTACCTTGTTTCCGCATTACCGCTTCTTCTAACATCTGAGTATACATGTCAAAACCAACTGAGTTAATAAAGCCGTGCTGTTGGGAACCTAGTAAATTACCTGCTCCACGAATAGATAAATCACGCATCGCAATCTTAAAGCCAGAACCCAGTTCAGTGAAATCTTTAATCGCTTGTAATCGTTTTTCACTAACTTCATTTAATATTTTTTGCGGTTCATACATGAAGTAAGCATAAGCGACTCGATTCGTCCGACCGACGCGACCTCTAAGTTGGTAAAGTGTTGCCAACCCCATATAATCCGCATTTTCGACAAATAGTGTATTCGCATTGGGGATATCCACACCTGTTTCAATGATCGTGGTAGTTATCAACACATCGTATTGGCCATTTATAAAGTCAAATAATGTATTCTCTAATTGAATTTCAGTCATTTGACCATGAGCATAAGCAATTCTGGCATCCGGGACAAGCTCTTGAATTTGACTAACTTTCCTTTCAATACTTTCAACACGGTTATATAGATAAAAGATCTGTCCCCCCCGTGCTATTTCTCGTTGGATAGCTTCTCTGATAGCTCCCGGATTTGCTTCCATTACATAGGTTTGGATAGGATAGCGATTTTCTGGCGGAGTTTCAATCACCGATAGATCACGAACACCCAACATCGACATATGGAGTGTCCTAGGGATCGGAGTTGCTGTTAGTGTTAGCACATCAACCTGAGCTCTTAATTGCTTCAAGCGTTCTTTATGTTTTACCCCAAAACGTTGTTCTTCATCAATAACTAATAAACCCAAATCACTAAAACGAACATCTTTGGAAAGAAGACGATGCGTACCGACCACAATATCAATTTGTCCGGTATTTAATTGTTTAATTGTTTCATCTTGTTGTTTTTTCGTCCGGAAACGGCTTAATAGTCCGACATTTATTGGAAATCCAGCAAAACGATCAATCATGGTCTCATAATGTTGTTGAGCCAAGATAGTAGTAGGCACTAAAATGGCAACTTGTTTGCTTTCTTTAATCGCCTTAAATGCTGCTCTTAAGGCAACTTCTGTCTTACCAAAACCGACATCACCTACCAATAAACGATCCATCGATTTTTCTTTTTCCATGTCGCGCTTAATTTCTTCGGCACTACGCAGTTGATCATCCGTTTCCGTATAAGCAAATGCGTCCTCAAATTCTTTTTGATAAGCATCATCAGGCGCAAAAGCATGCCCTTTTTCTGCTTCTCTTTGCGCATACAATTGAATCAAATCATCAGCAATATTTTCAATTTGATGCGAAACTTTTTGCTTGGTCTTGGTCCAGGCTGTTCCTCCTAATTTATTAATTTTCGGAGCTTTGCTTTCTGAAGCAACATATTTTTGAATTAAATTTAACTGAGAAACGGGAATAAACAACTTGGCGTCATTTTGATATAAAATCGTCATATAGTCCTGGTGAACACCGTCGACTTCTAACGTTTCAATCCCTAAGTACTTCCCAATCCCATGATTGGCATGAACCACATAATCACCAGGATTTAATTCATTATAGCTTTTTAGACGTTCAGCATTCGACAACGTTTGCTTTTTCGCTCGTTTTTTCTTAACTTTTTGAAAGACTTCTTTTTCCGTAACCACTACCAGCTGATCTTGCGGTAATTCAAATCCACTTTGCAAGCTTCCTTGTACGATTTGTGAACGTTGGGGAATTAAATTATCTGGGCTTGTTTCGACAGCATAAATTTCGTAATCGCGAAAATCTTGAGCCAATTTTTGGGCTCGTTGATCATCGCTAACCAAAAATACAACTGTTTGTTGCTGTTTTTCCCAACGATCCATTTCCGCTTTTAATAAACCCATTTGGCCAAAAAATTGCTGCATTGGCCGATATTGAAAATTATGGATGGCTTCAAAACGAATATTTCCCATCCCTTTTTGGAATAATGAGAAAAATGTCATGGCAAATTTCGTTTGTTGAAAAATAGGATGTAGCTTTTGTCCGAAAGTTTGCTCAGGAAATACGCGCAACTCTTCGATCTTTTGTGTTTGCCATTGGGCTTCTTCTTGTTCAATCTGCCGATTCGTTTCTAAAATACGCGCATAATCATCCACAAAAAAGAGCGCGTCATTTTGGAAATAAGAAAGCACATTCGTTTTTTCAGGATATAAAATATCTGCGTAAACGCCCGCAACATCGCCAGGAACACCTTGTTTCCACGAAGCAATAAGTTGACCAAAATAATCAGTCAAAAAGTCCTTATCTGTTTGCTCTGATGTAATAGATAACCGTTTATCTAACAGCTCTTGTAATTGCACACTGCCTTTTTCTAAATCCTGCTTAGAAAAAATAAGCTCCGTAGTGGGCAAAATGGTAACTTCTGTTAAATTTTCTAAAGAGCGTTGTGTTGCCACATCAAAATAGCGTATCGAATCGATTTCAACATCAAACAACTCGATACGAACTGGATGCGGGGTGGTCAACGGATAAATATCTAGAATACTTCCGCGGATACTAAATTCACCGGGCTTTGCGATCATTGACTCACGCTGGTACCCCATTAGAACAAGTTGTTGGGCTAACTGCTCCCAATCAATCTCTGTACCAATTTGCCAATGAAACCGATCATTTTCCCACAATTCAGGAGTAGGTAAGTATTTACGCAAAGCCGCGGCCGGTAAAATATAAATTCCAGGTTGTTGGGCAGAAAGTGCATTCAAAGCAGTTACACGCTGTGCTCGTGCTTCAGGCGATGAAAAAGCCATTTCTGCTGAAAGAACCTCATCGACCGGGAAGATATACACATCATCTGTTACCTGCAGCAGATCTTCTGCCAACTGGTTAGCATAATACAGATTGGGTGAGGTAACGATGATTTGTTGTTTAAATTTCCGATAAGTACTAGCGATAGCCAATGTTTTGGCCGAACTTGCAAGTCCAGTAATCAGCTGTCGCTGACGGTTATCTTCAATTGATTGATGCCACTTTTGCATCAACGGCGTTTGAGAGATTAATTCAATTAAATCCATAAGTTTCTTTTACTCCTTTTTACAATTGGTTCTTATTTAATTGAAGCGATTCATCGTCTGAACAAAATTATTAGTTTCAATAAAGTAATCAATTGCTTCTTTTGCCTTATCAATACTGTCAGTCATGATAGCTTGTTCTTGTTTGTTAAACGGCTGTAAAACATGATTAATGACTGTAGTATGTGCTTGTGGATGACCAATTCCTATTTTTAAACGATCAAATTCATTAGAACCTAAATGAGAAATAATGCTTTTGATCCCATTATGTCCACCAGCACTCCCTTTTTGTCGTAGCCGAATTTTGCCTACAGCCAAATCTAAGTCATCATGAACAACGAGCAGTTCTTCTTTATATATGCCAAAATAAGTCATTAATGGTCCAACTGCTCGTCCCGATTCATTCATATAAGTTTGTGGTTTAACCAACAATATTTTTTCACCATTAACAAAAAAATCAGCTACTTCTGCTTCAAAGGGGTTCTTCTTGAAGGTAGCCCCATGTTTTTTAGCCAATCCTTCCACTGTCATAAAACCAACATTATGTTTCGTTTTTTCATATTTTTTCCCTGGATTTCCCAAGCCTACAATCATTTTCATTGTTGAAACTCCATTATTAAAAATTTTTTAAGACAACAAAATGCTGGACAAATATTTCATTGTCCAGTTTCCGCGTTATTGTTTAAATTATAACACAAATGATCCCTTTTCGCTTAAAATCAATTTCCTTTACTACTTTTTTAAGAAATATATAGGATAAATATAAAAAAAGATTCCCTAAATAGCGAAAAAAGTTAAGTCGAAACTAGTACAGATTAAAAAACTGTTATATTGTTGATTGGATCACATGACAAAATTAATATAAAATGTTAGCATAGACATGTAATAAAAGTTTTTTACAACAAAAATGTGGAAGGAATGATACACCTATGAATGCACAAATAAGCAAAAAGGATCATCAAAAAGTTATTCTTGTTGGAGATGGTGCTGTAGGTTCAAGCTATGCATTTGCCCTAGTTACCCAAAATATTGCCCAAGAAGTTGGCATTGTTGATATTGACAAGAACCGAACAGAAGGAGATGCAATTGACCTTTCGGATGCATTAGCCTTTAATTCACCGAAAAAAATCTACTCAGCTTCTTACGAAGATGCCCACGATGCTGATTTAGTTGTCATCACAGCTGGTGCACCGCAAAAACAAGGAGAAACTCGTTTAGACTTAGTAAATAAAAATTTAAAAATCAACCATGATGTCGTTACCCAAATTGTCGATTCAGGTTTTGATGGGATCTTTTTAGTAGC